>JAKVBZ010000099.1 GCA_022448645.1 Pirellulaceae bacterium | reverse complement strand
GTTGGACTCAAAGAACGAGTCGCTATAGTCTTGTTCTAAAGCCGCCAGCATTTCCTTTCGTAGCTGGTCAAGGCTGTGCGAACTGTCATACACGGTCAAGGCCCAAAAAGCACCGTTTGGACTATGGACCGAAACCGACCAAGGGCTGCCTTCGTCGTCACGATTGTCGAGCACCCAATTCTCGGGATACAGGAACCGCAATCCGGCATGTGCATAAGCTGCTGTCATATGACTTGCATGATAGCATAGAATCTTTCTTGTCACGAGTGCGTAACCTCTGTTAGTGTATGCTCGCTTCTCTGCACCATTCAGGATAAAGCCATACCGATGTACTTCTGTTTCGGAACATCTGGTCAAAAGTTCTTGCCGCCAAGGCGTTGGTTGGTGCTGTGTCTTGTGATCATTGTGGGTTGCCGTAGCTTTTCTGGTAAAGGACCGGCGACGTCCGAAATCGTTTCTTGTCGAGATCAGTGGCAACAGGGACTGGAATCGCTTCAGCAGGAGCAGTGGGAACAGGCCGAAGCACTTTTTGCAGGGGCAGTTAAGACGTGTCCTGAGGACGAACGTGCCCGGCAGTACTATGCCGACATTCTTTGGCAACGAGGGGCTTGGAATGAAGCGACCCAACAGATGCAGTCTGCCGTTGTACTGTCCGAGGGAGATCCATCCTTGTTAGTTCGTTTAGGTGAAATGTATTTAGCGCAAGGCTACGTGATTGAGGCAACTGCATGCGGCTCGGAAGCGATGTCAAGTGATGCGAATCTCGCCAGCGCCTGGAGACTTCGTGGTGACATCCATTGGAAACGTGGCTGCCAACAAGAAGCCGTCGACGACTATCACCGAGCGATTAGCTTGCAACCCGAAACTCCAGAAATCCGCTTAAGATTGGCTCGCATTCGGCTTGCCCAAAACGATCCACTACAGGCTCTGGCCACCTTACACTCTTTGATAGATGCGACACCATCTGTCGAAATTTCCCATGAAGCGTATTACATCGAGGGATTGATCTATAAACAGATGGGGAGGTTCGAAGACGCCGTTCATAGCTTTCATGAAGTTGCAAAACGTGGAGCTGGCGACAGTAATCTATTCTATGAAATTGCAAATGCTGAATTGCATTGTGGTCATCCCGAATTGGCTCGACGCGCAGCCCATATCGCTTTGGCATGGGATGATCAACATGAGCCAACACGGCGTCTGATGGGTGCGATTGAGACGACTGAACAACGCGTGGCCGTTAAGGCCACACGACTTCCCAAATAGATTCTCGATCGCGTCGTGGAATAGTCTTAACTTGGTCCGTGACGCGCTAGATTGTCAGGTCGAAGGTAAAGGCTCAGGCCGAAATCCCTCAAGATATGTTTTTTTCATACAACCGGTAGAACGGGTATGGAGCGCTTGATTCCGTGGATTTATGTCGTAGGTTTTAGCAGAAAGATCTTTCATTCGTCCTTCGGCGAGCCCGGTCCCGACAAGGGGCTTGACCTGTGTAACACCCCCTAGGAGAGTCATCATGCCACAAGTCGCCAATCAAGCTGCTACACCCTTTGTCGAACGACGTAACAATCCAGCAGATCGTGGAGCAAGCGTGGAGCGTCGGCAATTTGCCAATAGCCATGCTTACCTATCGCCGGATGCTGCTGAGTTGGCGCAATCCATCGATCAATACAAGCTCGTTCATCGTAGGCGATTCATTACTTACGAAGAGATGCTAACGGTGATCCAGTCGCTGGGGTACCGCAAGATGGAATCTGAAGATTTTTCTTAAAGAGGAACTATTCCTATTTGGTTCCTCGGAAAAGAGATTCTGTGAGGCGTCGCGCATTCAAAAGTCCCAGCGTCTCGCCGTTTTGATTGACAACCAAGGCCATTGTCTCTCGCTGATCACACATCTGCATCAATGCTCCCAGGACCGTTTCGGTCGGTTTGATTTCCAGGAGCGGATAGATGTAATTCAACCAATTGTCGTTGCCTAAATAGAGGTCAACGATTCGTACGTATCCAATCAGTCGTCTAGGGGTCTGGCGAGATTCCACCGGCAGGATCCCCGATTTGAAACGATGTGCGAGTCTCAAGACTTCATTTTGCGTCATGTCATTCCGAGCCGGAACGACACGCGACGATGGTGTTACGAATTGTGTGACTGGTTCTCGAGCGACGCTCAATAATCCGCTGACAAGATCCCGTTGTGACGGTCGTAGGATCCCAACTTGATGGCCTTCCTCAAGGACCCTCGCTAATTCTTTTCGGGCTAGCATTAATCGGACTTGATCCGGCGATTCTCCTAGCAGTCGGCGGACCAGTCGGCCAAACCCCCACAAGATGGCAACCAGAGGCAGAAAAGCTAGTGCAAAGAAAACAAACGGCGCCGCACCTAATCTCAGCAACCTGTTTGGTGCGAGGTAGAAAAGATTTTTGGGCAAGAGTTCGCCGTAGACAAAAATAAAGGGTGCAAACACGACCGGAACGATTAACTGAATTGCTGTTGAGCCTCCGGCGACAAGATGCGATGTCACTAAAACGATACTCAACGACACAAGATAGTTTGCTAGGTTGTTACCGATCAGTGTGGTCGCCACGAAAAGTGTGGGGTTGTTTGTCAGGATCAGCAACAATCGCGAAAGCAGGTCACCGTCCAAGCCGTCCACCAACAAACGGACTCGACTGGCACGGTAAAAGCCGGTTTCGGTACCGCTGAAATAGGCGCTCAGTAGCATGCCCAGGAGAAACAATAAGATGGACGGAATCATCATGGCAAATTGCCTGGAGTTGTTAGAGTCAACTGCATGATCATAATTCCGGATTCCGATGCCTCCAGGACGCGCACTCGGAACGGTCCCCAATCAAACTGATCTCCGGCCACTGGAAGCCTTTCCAGTGTTTCCTGTGCTACTCCGGCCAGCGTGACACTATTGGATTCCGGAAGCTGAACATCAAAATGCCGTGCCAAACGTCGCAGGCTAGTGAGCCCGGTCACGTTCCAAGTGTCGTTGTCAACCTCGCCAATCGATTGCTGATTCAATAGTCGTGCACTGCGGGTAGGATCAAGCCGAAAAATCGTATCAAGGATGTCATTGAAAGTCAGGATTCCAACCGTATCACCGACTTCATTGACAACGGCAGCGACTTGTCGCTCACGTGTCAGCATTTGTTGCAACGCCTCAGCGACGGTTTGAAACCACGGTACATACACCACAGTCACCGTCAACCGTTCGAGGTGTTGAGCCGGAACGTCACTCAGTTCCCCCATATTGATGGCACCCGCGACGACGTCCGTTTCGGTGTCAGTGACAAGTAGGTAACCACTTGCCGGTACCTCGCCGTCGAGGTCCTGTCGATCGACAGGGGGAGTAAAGATACGACATTGCGAGCGAGGTCGCATGGCTTCGTCCACGCGTATGTCTGATAGCGTCACGATATTCTGTAGTACCGTATGCTCTTGCTCCAGCCATTCGTCATCAGACGCCGAGAGCTTGATCGCACGTTCCAGGTCAGCCACCTCCAGGTACTCTTCGGCCTCAAAGCGAGGCCAAATTAGTCTTCGAGACAACAAGTTGGTGGTTTGCAGCATTGGCATCAATGGATCTAATAATCGGACCGATGCTGACAATGGCAGGCCTACAAATCGAGTCAATGATCGGGCACTCACCACTCCTAAGCTCTTCGGTACCATTTCGCTGAAGAGGATGATGATCAACAAGGTTGCGAACGTAAATCCGACAGCGCCGGTCTCTCCGGCCGTGGATTCACGCTCCAATTGCAATGCCGTCATCGAAGCGGTGGCGAAATAGGTGACGTTGATCAAGAGGTTCCAGAACAAGACGGCAGTGAGTAACCGTTCTGGTTCGCTTAACAAGGAGGCGGCTGCTCGTTGTGATCGATTTCCTGTACGAAGCCCTTGTCGGTCGCGCGGGCGCAAGGAGAACAATGCTGCTTCGCTGGCAGAAAAAAAGGCGGAGCAACCTATTAGGGCTGCCATTGCCAGAAGACTCGGCCATACCTTATTAACGACGTCCACGATTGAATCGTCTTTTAGTCTTTCAATCGAGTGAATAGGGGGAACACGATCAATGATCTAGTGTATTCACGTAAACGCTAAAGCAGAAGACGGGGCGGTGATGACAAGCATCTGCCAAACTGTTCATGTAATCCAGGGCAATCTCTGCTGGGGAAGCTTCAAAACGACTGCCAAGCGTCAAGTCGACGTGTTTCGGCAATACCGTCGCCTGCAGTAGTCGGTCTTTGCGTTGTCGACTGAACCGCAGGATATGGTCATGAGCCAATTCCACGAAGTTCTTTCTATTGCGTATCTGATCTGAATCCAGATCTAAATCTATGTGCAGGTTGTAGGAATATTCACCATGGTGGGTAGTTTGTTTTTTCGATAAATCAATCTTTCGTTGTATTTGATAGTGTCGAACGGCGTTGCTTTCACCTTCGTCTATTTCCTGCTCCACCTCAGCGGCCGCTACTTCACGCAAGGTGGCGCTCGTCACCAAACCACAACTTTTTATTCCAAACGTATTCCGAACGCATCCGGGCATTTCGTCGCGCATGAAATCTAATAAATACGATTGCATGCGACGAACGATACGCTGAGGGCACAGGTCAGGCCGGGACTGTACTTGGAACCGTGTCCACCCGGGTTTCATAAAACGGTGGTGGACCAACTCGAGCCCTTGCTTGCCCAACGCTTGCTGCATGGGTGGAAACCAGCGTGAATCGTGAACGCGGTACTTCCAAAATAGGTCCACTTCCCACCGAAGCTGGTAAGCAAAAATGCAGTTCTTCAGGTTGTAAATTGTTTTTTCTTTTTGCACGGATTCCCCACCTGCTTAACCCGCGCGCCCCCCCTCATCACAGCCTCTCTCTGTATCGGGCTTTGCGTCTCTAATTAGTGATTCACTCCTCGTCCGGCGTGGTGGTCCTCCCCATTGCAAAATCGAATTCATACAACGCCGGTACGAGTAACGCCGCCGTGGTGAATCCGTAAGTGGTTAAGGTCACAAGTGTCACGGCCAGGGGATGCTGTAAGAGAAAACTAACAATGGCATAAAAGGTCATGAAAGGCACCGATAGGGCTGCCCATAGAATCGCTGAAGATGGATTTCGAGCTCCCAGGGCTACATAGAGACCCAAGCTGCCACCCAAAATAAAGGCCAAAAATGGTGCTAACTGAGTTTGGAAGGAACGACTGAACGATATCATCATGACGATGCAGATAGCGGTTCCTAGAAACAAAAAGAAAATCGTTCCCAAGCTCAAACTGATTGCGGATCGAGAGTTGGCGTATGCCATTCCGTAATGGATTCCCAAGGTGGCAGAAAAAACGTTCATGACTAAAAGTCCAACGAAGACGTAGCAAAGGTTTTCGAAGGAGATTCCCCCTCCCCACCAGTGGGCCAGCATCAAGGCAAATGGAGCGAACACCATTTCTTTGCAAACCCAGAAGATTCCGCCGAGTTTTCCGAACACGAACTCCCGGGGCGACAGATCGGTCACCAACAGTAAGTCGAGAGCCCTTCCGTCACGTTCTCCTGTAATGGACGTGACCGAAAGTGCGTTCACCATGACAAGACTCACAAAGAAAAAAGGCACCAACACCTGACTGGCGGCTGGAATCACTTGAGATGCACTATGCGACGTTTCCAGGTTGTGGAAAGCACGCAATCCGAAATATGCCATGATGAACAACAAGACATAGACGAATCGGATCAAAATGACTTTACGGCCATAAGCCCAAGTGCAGATTTCGCGCCAGATGATTGGATTGTCCCACACATGACGCACTCGTTCTTCCCGTGTGGTTCCCCGACGTAAAGCCGCATCAACATGTTCGCGGCGAGCATCCTCACCAATTTCTTGTATGGCTTCTTCCGCTAAGTCGTGTTCTGCTCCCCAGATACTTTCCGAAGCCTTCTCCTGCCGCTGGCGTACTTCACGTGAAGGATTCCATACACGGACCCTAGCAATGGCGATTCCATTGAGAGTGACTGACAAACCAAGGGCAAATAACACATAGCCGTGCGAAGTGTTTCCTAATAACATTTGGGCCAGATCAGATTGTGGCAAGGAACGTGCGCTGGCGAAGATCGCCCGAAGCGGACTACCTATCGTGGCCCAAAACTCAGAAGGGTGCGCTGCGATTTGACTTCCCAATCCTCCTTGTCCGATGGCTTCGCAAATCCCGAGCCAAACCACGATCGTGACCACTGTTAAGGCCAAGGTTTGAAACGTTTTCTCGCGCCACAACGCGATCGTCGAACCTAGGCTTCCTGCCACGAAAGCGGTTGCCGCCGTGACTGCGTAAACACGAGCAATTTGCGGCCACGAAATACCGCCGAACAACATGATCATGACGAACAATGGGAGCGCGGCGAACACCATCACGCCAATGTTCAACAAACTGGCAAACAACCTTCCCAAAACTAACTCGGCGTTGCTCATCCGAGTTAAAAGTAGCAGCACGAGTGTTTTTCTGTCTTTTTCTTGTGCGACGGCACTGGCTGAGCTAATTGCGGCGAAAAACAAAACCAAAATAAGCTGTAGTGGGGCAAGAATCTGGAAGAGGATCGCCCCAAATCGCGCCATGTCTCCAACATTCCGAATGACCTGGGTACCCGCCAATACTAACCAGGCCGTGCAGATTAACAAAAACAAACCAGCAGCGTAGACAGACCTCGCCAAAAAGAAACGTGGCCGCCGTGGAGTCGTCACGATTTCTCGATAAAAAACAGGACCCATGTTTCTATGCCCCTGCGGTTCCTATATTCATCCAGAGGTTGTACAGAGCAGTGACATATACTGTAATGTCTTCGACGAAAAAGTAATAGTTGGAATTATGTGCGTCTTCTGGACCTTGTCGTGATCCATGAAAGTCGTGATCCATGAAAAAACTTCGACCTAAGTTCAGGTTTTTGACTTGGATTACATTTTCCTTTCTAGGCGCCCTACTGCTCTATTTTACCTTTCAGGTTGTAGAACATTACCAGGCGGTGAGACAGTGGGGCCAACCTTGGATTACTCTTTACTTTCTGGCAGTTACTGTCGGTGCTCTGCTGTTTTTTGGCACATTGGCGGTTGTCATTGGGAGGCTGATTCTGCAAAGTCGCTTCAAAGCCTGGCTCAAACGACAACGGAACATGACGCCGAGTCAATTGTCTCCAGCCGATCAAAAAAAAGAAATTGACGCCAATCTGTCTGAAGTCAAAAGCTTGCAAACAAAAACCAACGATTCGAATCTAATGGTCGAATTGGCTCCGATTGTCACGGAGTTTGTCGAGAAACAGCGCATCGGAACGCTGGAGATCGCGGCCTTTGGTACGATTTCCAGTGGTAAGTCATCCCTGCTAAATGCGATCGCTGGCCAAGATGTTTTCGCTTCTGACGTGCGTGGCGGCACGACAGTTGGGCGGAACGAAATTCCTTGGTCGGGTACTGATAAGGTAACGTTAGTCGACACACCTGGCTTGTCCGAGATTGATGGAGAATCACGGCAGCAGGTAGCTGCCTCGGCTGCTAAAAACGCCGATCTTGTTCTGCTCGTCGTTGATGGCCCCTTGAGACAATCGGAGTTCCAGCTGGTGCAACTACTCTATCAGATGGAAAAAAAGATGCTGGTGTGTCTCAATAAAACGGATCTCTACAACGACGAAGAACGACACCAGCTTTTGGAACAGATTGAGGAGCAAGTTACAGGATTGGTGGCCACCGATGATGTTGTGGCGGTCAGGTCCAACCCCAGAAATATCATTCGTCAACGGATTCTTTCGGATGGTAGCGAACTGGAGGAAAGCGTAGAACTTTCGGCCGACATCCAACCTTTGGCTCGCAGGATGCTGCGAATTATCGAAGGTGAAGGTCAACCACTTCTGCTGGCAAACTTGTTGCTTCGCTCACGGGGCCTTGTGGAGGAAGCAAGACGACGAGTTCGCGAATCGTTGGATCGACAGGCCTGGCGAATTGTCGACCGCCATATGTGGAGTGCCGCCGGCGCTGCAGCGATCAGCCCCTTTCCAGTTGTCGATCTGATGGTTGGCTGTGCCGTTTCTACGAAAATGGTGCTCGATGTGGCCGGCGTTTACCGACAGAAAATGGACCAGGAATCTGCCGCGAAGATGCTCGCTGAATTAGGGAAACATCTCGTCGGATTGTTCGGCGGTGTAACAGCCACCGCTGCCGTAGGCTCTTTGCTGAAGGGGGTCCCCGGAGCAGGATGGGTGGCCGGTGGTATCCTGCAAGGTGTCGCACAAGCCTTGGTGATTCGCTGGATCGGTAGTGTGTTTATTGAGTACTTCGGGGAAGCTATGAACGAGCCAGAAGGTGGGTTGGCTGGTCTGGCACAACGCAAATGGGATCAAATCACGAGTGTCTCCCAATTACGACAGCTGGTCAATTTGGCGAAAACGAAATGGGGATGATCTACATGTCGAGCCAAAGGACACCCGAGGGAGCTCCCGATCATCCTGATGCACCTGATGATCGGTGGCATCAGGCCGTGACGGGCGTTCAGTCGACGATCGAACGCATTAGGCATTGTTCAGACGAAGAAAAGAAACGATTGCGTGATGACCTGCGAGACCTGCTTTCCATGCAGGAAAAGCTGTCGCGTGGGCAGGTAGATATCGTTGTCTTTGGAGAAATCAGCACCGGAAAGTCAGCACTGATTAACGCTCTCGTGGGAGACGTCGTACGTGAGGTAAACGTACGGGGAGGGTGGACGAAAGATGTGTGGAACGTTTCTTGGGAATCCGCTGCATATTGCATGTCCGGATTTTCCGAATCTCGCGTCGTCCTGGTGGACACTCCGGGCCTAAACGAAGTGGGAGGCGCCGAGAGGGCCGAGATGGCGCAACAAGCAGCCCATCGCGCAGACCTGATCCTGTTTGTGACAGATTCGGATTTGAACGAAATAGAGTTCTCTTCGCTGTTAGCACTGGCCCGAGCTAATAAGCCTATCCTGCTGGTATTCAACAAGATCGACAACTATTCACCAACAGACCGAGAACGGCTACTAGAAGTCTTGCAAGATGAGCGGTTGCTGGGGATCGTGCAACCAGAAGATATCTTGATGACGAGTGCTGACCCGAGGGCTGTCCAACGACTGATTGAATCGACCGACGGAGCCATCCGTTCGGAATGGCGAAAACCAGATCCAGATATCGAATCGCTTAAAATTCGCATCCTGGAAATCTTAACACGGGATGGCCTGGGATTAGTAGCATTGAATGTTGCCATGTATGCTGCCGACAAGAGCGATCGCATTGCAGCATTGAGGATTCGGATGCGCGACGAGTCGGCCAGATCGGTCATTTGGAGATATGCTGTGTTAAAGGGACTCGGAGTGGCACTCAATCCGGCTCCCTATCTCGACACCGCCAGTGGTTTCGCTGTCGATGTGACCATGATCGTTCATTTGGCAAGAATCTACGGGTTAGAAATTACGCCGAAGAACGCAAGCACCCTGGTGAAATCGATTATCAAATCGGCGGGGATGGTGGGAGTTGGTGAGCTTTCGTTCCATCTATTATGTGGCACGCTTAAGGCAATGACCTTGGGGCACGCTATGGCCGTCACGGCCTTACCACAAGGTGGGCTGGCTGCGTTTGGATCTTACGTCGTTGGCAACGCTGCTAAATACTACTTCGAACATGGTGCCTCTTGGGGCACGTCGGGTTCCAAGACGGTAGTCCATCGAATCTTAGCGCAAACAGATAAAGACTCTGTGATGGACAAATTCAAAGATGAAATTAAGAAGAAACTGAAAAGCAATTCCCATGCTAGCGGGTCCGTTTAGCACATTTAACAGGCTGTATGTTTTGGTGAACACCGCGAACCTAGCAGCCTCTTAGAGTGTCCTATATTGCCTTGTCAGAGATGTTCTGGGAGTTTGCCGTTTGGGGTACGATCAGACAGAGCGTGTTTTCTGCAGTGAATATCTTGTCAGGATTGGTAGATTTACGTGAAAAAAAGTTGCAGAACTATCATGAGTTTTGGTATTTCACATTATAATGCTGTTATCGGGTCGTGCTAACGCGGCGCGACGGACTAGGGGCCCACGAAGGGTTCGCAGCTCTGGCAAGCGATCGAAGTGGGGGAATTCTAGTGGAAAGGAGGTGGTTCTGTGAAATATTTCTGTACTAGCCAGCGAGGTGGCATCACCTAAATACAACTGGCGGGTTGTCATTTAGGCAGCCACCACCTCGTATCGGATCCCTTTCCAAAAGGCTCGGCGTCATACGCTACCTTTTTTAGTTGGATCCTCAACGAGTGATTTTCAAGGCCCGGTTCGCCTTAGGGTGAACCGGGCTCTTTTTGTTTTCTCGATAGAGAAACTGCAGTATATGGGTAGCTTGGCTCCCCAATGAACCACCAATGACGTGCCAAGTGAGGAACGTTTCCTCCAAGTGTGGCCACAATCAGAAGGACACCATCAATCCAAAGTCGACGGCTAGAAGTTGCGATTTGGTGGGTTGTATCATTTATTCCAGAGGCCACATAGGTTTCCGGTTCTCCATTCCGACACCCACGTGTGATTGTTCTAAAATATCGTCTAGAATTCACATAGTGGCGTTTGATACTAGCCTATGAATTAAGTCCGCATTTGAGACGTGAAAGACAAATCCATGAATCAATCTGTACAGCAACGAGGCCTTTGGCAGACACTTTATTGCAGAAGCATAACCGTCATCGCCACAATCCTATTTACCTTGGGTATTTGTCCGACGGCTCCAGGCCAGTTGACCGTCGAGCTTCTATTGCGGTCTACCATCGAGGAACCGCAAGCCTCGCAGTTTCCGGAGATCGGCCAGGCGATCCGTGATTTTCAGCAAAACAATTTTCAAGGTGCACGGGCAGCTTTGGTCGAAGCTGCTGAGGGGAATGACCAGTTAGCTCCTGCTGACGTCATGATGGCGCAGCTGTACGGATCCATTAACCAGATCAACGCATTGCGATCTTCCCTGGAAGGCGCCGTACGGCTACATCCCGAGGATCCGGAAGCATTTATTGTTTTCGGTGATGTAGCGCGTTCTCAGGGGCGCGTGACGGAAGCCGATTTGGCGTACAAGCAAGCAGTCAGCCTGTGTGAAGGTTATTCCAACAACGACTTTCGCAAGAGCAGAATGCAGGCTCGAGCTTATGGTGGCGCTGCGATCGTCGCGGAATCACGTCAAGATTGGGAGACGGCGAAACAAAATCTAACGAAATGGTCGGAATTCTCACCGAACGAAGCAGCTCCTCTGTTGCGCTTAGGACAGGTAGAGTATCGGCTGGGCGAAGGTAGTAAGGAAGCTCGAGAGGCTGCCTACAACGCATACCGTCAAGCCTATGAACTTGACTCGCAAATCACCCGCCCGGAAATCAATATGGCACGTCTGTTCCACCAGGACGACAACCGTCGTAATGCCGAACACATGCTCAAATTGGCCGTGGATAGGTCGGACCATGACCTGAAAACCCAACTCGAGGCCGGGCAGTTGTACATCGCCATGAACGCCGTTGACAGTGCGAAAACATGCACTGAAAAAGCACGGTCGATTGACGAAAACTCGTTTGACGCCATGTTATTGCAGGGTTTGGTAGCCCGCTACGATGAAGATTATTTGTCCGCAGAAAGTGCTTTTCGCGACGCCCATTCGGTAGCGCCAACCAATGTTACGGTCATGATTCAGCTTGCTCTATCGCTGGTCGAACAAGCCGACGATCAACGAAAGCAAAGCCAAGCATTGGATTGGGCCAGATTGGCGTCCGGAGTCAGTTCTGACCTCAAACAAGCGCAGGCACGTGAGGCCCTAACCACGCTGGGTTGGGTATTAGACCGGTTAGGTCGTACCAATGAAGCAGGACAAGCCATCCAACGAGCCGTTTCTGGTGGTCGGTTGGGAGCTGAGTCCACGTTTTTTGCGGCCAAAATATTGAACGATGGCGGCCGATCTGAAGTCGCTCGTCAACTGTTACAGCAAGTGATCGATGGCAACACGCCCTTCCCGTATCGCCAGGACGCAGAAGCACTGCTGGACCGCATCTAGAAGAATGGGTCACGGTTCTTGGAGCAAGTCTCCTGTTACCTGTGAGTGACTTACTGAAAAACGCTCGATAGCTGTACTGTGCCGCTACACAGAAATTGCGCCACAGCAAGCTTCAGTAAAAAAGGTCGCGGTATGTCGCTCCGTCTCCAATACCGCGACCTTGAAGTTGAAACAGAACGCTTTCGCGTCCTGATTTCCCGGCTCAGTTGTATTGAATATGGTCGTCATATTCTCTATGACATCTGGAGCTGATTTTACGGATTTCTGGGCCTGCTAGCAGGCAGGGATGTGGCTGTTCCTATAAAAAAAGGCGAGACCGTTTCTCGGCCTCGCCTTTAACCCAGGGCGAGTAGCCCCAGGTATATCCCCCCGTGGGATTTTCGGATTCGCCAGCTGCGGGTAACAGTGGCAAAGTTGGTTCGGGTTGCTGTTTAGGCAGTCAGTTCGTCGGTATCGGGTTTAGGTGCCGTAGGAATTGCTGACCTTGGCTCTGATTCGCCGTTAGACTGGATGGTCTCTTCGCCATCGCCTGAGCCCTGATCCCAACCGTCTTCACAAACGTCTTTGCAGGCACAATCACTGGTCGCTTGGCAACCCCGTTCGAGGCTGCAGGCCGAAAGCAACTTCTTGGCCAGTCCAAGGCCACCGGCACGGCAACGTGAACCTGCTGATACGGCTAGGCGACAGCCCCAAGCAATAGGATGGGCGGTATGACCACAGCTGCGACGCTTAGCGCAATAACTGTCCCAAATGCGGTCTTTCCACATAGGAACAGACGTGCAGCAGTCCTGAGACCACGACGGTTTTCTGCAAATATGGGCTGGACCACGGTGAAAGTAACCCCGGTTCCATGCCATTTGTTCCTGGTGCACGAGATGCGTGTTCCCGATTACGTCCCCATGCACGATAGCAGCCAACAAGCTCAATACGAAGAACGCGAAAAACGCAGACCATTTCATAATGTAATCCTTCGACATGATTCGCTGTGACCAACTAGGGCGAACAGTACCACGCAGCGTTTCCCCCTGTTACAAATGTTCCTAGCTTGGTAAGTTTGCGGTCGAGGTAGACTGTGGTACTTTGGAAACATGCCACGTGAATTCATGTTGTGCAAACGCAACATGAAAAGTTTTCCTGCTTGGCAAGTACGGTGAAGTCCACAGGAAGACGTTTATAAGACGTGTAAGACGTGTGACGTAGGCGCCGAATTCGGTTCGTGCTGCCAATTGAGAATCTACAGCCTTTTCGATCTGTCCTGATTATGCTGGATTTGCAACCTGGTTTGTGGAGTGCCACGTTCGCGATCGTACTGGCGATTTCTGCCGTCGTCATGTTGTTCTGGAAGCGATCTGCCATTAAACAAACAACGCTGGTTCATTCTTGGCGTTGGGCCTGCCTGTCGATCGTCTCCATTGCGGTCGTCGAAGTCACAGCGGGGATATTACAATGGTCCAATGATTCGGCGTGGTTGACCACTCTGAGCTTTGTGGCCGCACTTTCCGCCTTCTGTCCCGCTATGGCATTGTTGGGATGCAAGCGTCCTCAAGATCAGGTTTGGCAAATGGCGGTTTTTTCCTTGTGGGTGATCTTGGCGTTGCCCGGACTACGAGCTCTGGTTTTGGCTCACGGTGTTTTGCATGTTCCGGCGATCCAAGCCTGGTTCATGGCCTTGCTGTTAGTTTTAGGGGCAGTAAATAGCTTGCCGACTCGGTTTTGGCGCTCGGTGCTGTTAGTCCTGGTTGCTCAGTGGTTCTGGTTGAGCCCTTATTTGCCACTGTGTTCGCTTGGAGCCAATACGGCATTTCGTGTTTTGGGATTGGTTGCGATAAATATGGCCCTCGGTTTACTGACGCTCGGTTGGCCGCGGCGAATCGCTTACGGAAATGAGCGTGATGCTGTATGGATCGACTTTCGCGATCAGTTCGGCATGTTGTGGGCCTTGCGCGTGCTGGAACGGGTGAATGCAACTGCAGCGCATTCTGGTTGGCAGGTGCGACTGACATGGCACGGGTTTGCAGCAGTTGGCTCGAATAAATGCATCGACTCTCAATCGTTGCAGTCAGTGACCAAGACGCTCTCTGCCTTACTGAGGCGATTTGTATCAAAACAGTGGATTGCCGAGCGATTAGAGAGGGAGTAAATGGCTATAAAACGAAGGCCTTTCTCTGTCACTCGTCACGACTGCATCGGCAGTGAAACTTTGTATTTAAAACCATCAGACCCATCATTGCCAACAGCAGGGAGGAGTTCGGTTCTGGCACCAGACTGACCCTAACAGCTCCTCCAGGCGCCAGCGTAGCGTCACCAGTCAACACGGTGTTGCCGACGGAGCCATGACCGCCTAATGTGCCAGAAATTACTAAGATGTCCGGTGCATTTCCATTCACAAAGAGTTTGCCGGTACCGGCCTTCGAAATCCAATCATTCCCAGTGGCCAGGGTGGAATTCAGCGTGACGACTACTCCTTCGTCCACGTCAATATTGCCTGACGCTACCATCAGCGTGTTGTCATTTAACGTATAACTTTCTTCGAAATGGACTTGATCGACTTGTCGATTTCCCTGCAAACTAATCATCGTCTGACTCGATCCGTTACGAAACGTCACTTGGTCGTTGGTGACGAATGACCGGTCCGGAATCCCTTCGCGGCTCCAATTCAGTCCGTTGCCCCAGCTTACTCCGTCGCCAGCTAATCCTTCGCTAGAGCTGGTGCCATCCCATTCCATATGTCCGGCTTCTGGTACGGCCGTGCCCACTGCGCGAATGGTCCCTGTAGTAGTGATGGTGATCGGTACGTTACCCAAGAGGGGGACATTTTCGACGACCGTGTTTTGCACAATGTGGAAGGGGGCCGCCATGGTGATCTGGTCTCCTTGCTGAGTCAGTGTCACGTTCGGCAAGTCGTCCACAAATGAATTCTCCCTGGACAGGTCAATATTTCCCTGGAAACTCGTCGAGACGATGCCGTTCATCTGGAATGTATTTCCCGTTTGTGTGAAATTTTCATGATTCACAACGGACATTGGTCCAGGAATCGTCATCGATACCATGAAATTTCCCGCACTGGTATTCATCCTCAACAGGCCACCCGCAAGGCTAAAATTCATCGCCTCGTTCATTGTCATGTCAAGGGTGGCCACATGTGCTGTGGTGAACGGTTCCGTTCCTGGCCCCAAGGTGACCATTCCCGACGCGGAAACTGAAGAGCTATCCGTCGAGGTTCCCAGTAATCCGGCATCAAATGTGATAAACAGAGACGAAGTGTTCGGGCCACTCATGGGAAGCGTCGAAAAGTGGATGGGAGCAGCAAGCAGCGTCGATGTCGCTAACGCATACACTAGTACAGCCGGTATCCCAAGGAATGCGTGGTAGACGTGCATGACAGGTCTTTTTTCTTTTATGATTCGCTGGCTAGACATTTATTTCTTTCGTATGCACCAGGCCACCACATTCAAAGAATCGACATAATGCAGTAACGGTTGTTGTTCTGTAAGCTGGATTCTTAATCATTCGGTCATGGTGTTACGGGCACCTCGGCACGACCTCGTCGAAGTTGCCAAGGGTCATGATCGATGTCACCACGCCAGATGCAGCCTCGTCGATCTTGACTGTATAGGCAATACCGTGCCGTCAGCCAGTGTTCGAGACTCCCAGGATCAGTCGTAAGGCGATCCCCTACTGGGTAATAAACGGCTTCGAATTGTGCAGCAGCCGTACTTCGATGAGTGTGATGACTACGGTACGATTTGCCCCCGTTCTGATTGTGAACGAACATTTCGGCGTCAAAATAGGGTAAATGAAAGGTGCGGCGTGCGGTCCTTACCGCCAGGCGATGAGCTGCATCGAGGCTGCAAAACCAAACACCTGGTGCCTGCCCGCGAGCTTTTAAGTAAGTTCGAACGTTAAGTTCCGGAAAGGCAGATATGGTCGGAATTGGGGGGCAAAGCCGGTGCCGAATCCCAGACATGTGAAACGGAATCACTCCGATCCACGCTTGATCCTCGAATAAATCAAGTTCCGAACCTTCAGGAATCAGGGACAGGAAGCGTTCGATGTCGATCGGCAAGTGCATGAACAGCAAATCATGCCATCCCATGGAAACCGACCAACCGGTGGTCGGACGTCTGACTGGTGTACCATCACTGGCATATTTCATGAGAAATCACGTGGATCG
>JAKVBZ010000098.1 GCA_022448645.1 Pirellulaceae bacterium | reverse complement strand
ATCCCTTGGTAGCATCGCCTACACTACTGCTCAGGTAGTGTTTTCGTTGACGTTCTCCTGAAAGGGATGTTATGCGAAGAACAGTTGCGATCTCTCTCGTTAGTTCACTGCTCTTTGCCGGAAATGCATTTGCAATTAAGTATACCGGCTCTGAACAATTGGCTGGGTATGTTCTTGACGAGCCTCATTCTGGGGGCGGCGGCGACTCTTTTGAGTTACCGGTCGACTTTCGACTTTCAGTGGCAGTTGCATGAACCTTATCGCAAAAATTTTTTGGTCCATTATTAGTTTCCACTGTGATCTCATGGTGATCCTTGGAGGGCTGATCAGTCTTGCCAATCTTGCGGGGAGCTTCCTGATTTTCTCTAATCTGGCCCGGCCGGCGTGGGAGATGGCAATCCTGGTCGGCGTCAGCCTCTTTATTTTTACCTGGTTTAGTGTTTGGGTTGTCCGCAGGAGGCCGTCTCGGGACAGCGCGAGCAAACTCTCCGACGAGCACATGGAGGAGATGGAGGGCTGGTTGGCCGATGAGCTGGATTCTCTCAAGGAGATCGAGGAAGAACTGAGCGAAGCCCGTCGTGAGGGTAAGGAGGAAGAGGTCAAGGAGCTCGAGGAGGCGCGCAAGGACAGTTTAAGTCAAATCGAGCGGTACGAGCTGGAAGTAAAAGTTGAGAAGCTTCGTCGCCTTGAGGAAGAAGCCAGCAAGGTCGGTTCGATGACTAAGGCTGAAGAGTATTCAAAGCAGATTGAGAAACACGAAGCCACGCTGAAAGAGCTCGTGGATAGAATCGAGGACCAGTCCCATACCCTCGTAGACGTCCTTATCGTCAGCTTCTTTTTGGGGGGGTTCGTGATCGTATTCGTTTTGTGTTTCCTGCTGATTCCGATGTTTATGCTGGTGATGCCCGTGTTCTTGTGGGAGGCGTGGGCAGGTGGCAGCGAATGGATGCGCTCACCTGGGGCGATGATCGCGGTGATCTTTAGTTGCCTGGTCCAGGCGTGCGTGGGGGCCTGGGTTGTGTCATGGCATTTCAGCTCCGATGGATTTCGACTTTTTAGTGACCAAGAAGAAGAGTGCCGAAAAAAACGAAGGCAACCGGCCAGAAGTGATAAGTACCAACGCAGATCTGACCGGCGTCTCCTCAGGAGGAATCACTAGCAATCCGGGCGCCTTGCCCACCAACTGGCAACTAATGCAAGGATATCTTATTGGTCCAGGAGCCAACCTGAGCGGCATTACTTTTCTTGGGGACCGGACTCTTGGTACTACCGTGGATTCTCGGGGGGTCCGAAATTGCCCGAAGTGTATCTAAGCGACGGTTCCCTGCAAGCCACAGCCCGAGTTGCTGTCGGCCGCCACGGTGCAGTTGCTGCAACAGCCACAAACGGTTGCCGAGGCGCGTGCAGCGTGGAACGAGCGCATGAAGCAGCGTAAGTACACGACCTTGATACCCCAGGGATAAGTCCCACCACGAAAAATCCGATGACGCCGCTCTGTTTGCACCCGGTCAAGAATGGTCTGTGCGAACGAGAAGCGTGCGCGGCGGCCATGGTGGCAGAAACTATCCCGATGATTACAAGAAGGGTTGGGCTGAGCTGATCGTCAAAGAGCACCTGCAAGCATTCGACGTTCATGTGATGCTCACCCGTCCGGCTGCCGAAGCTTCTTCGGACGAGCTTGCCGCATCGGTTTTTGGTTTGAAGGTCGAGGGCAAGTGATTTTAACGACCTAAAGGCATTACTCCGTGCCGCACTTGACCTTCCGTGGCGGCAATCGTGTTGGAAATGTCACCCTACGGCCCATTTCGCAAGTAAGCATGGGAGAATTCATGTGCGATGACGTAGTGAGCGAAGGCCTCGTCGCACTCGGAGAATTGTAGCTTCAGAACCACGGTGCCACTGCTAAGGCCGCCACCTCCCGGAGTGACCATAAATACTGTTGAGCCGTCGCCCGGAACATAGTTGTCTAGCGAAATAGTGAAGCGAGGCTCGCTCAAAAAATCTTGCTGTATTTCCTTTGGCAAGGTATTGAGGACATGTAAGAGTCGTCGCCGAAGCGGTTTGTACAGCTCAAAGGCTTGAAGAAAGACGGAGAATATTTTGATTTTTTTTGGTCGTATTCAACAAGATTGTCGCGACAAAATTGTCTTTGTTAGCAGTTTAGTTAGTGTCCAAACATTTACAGCTTGTGCCTGCGATAGTCGCTTGTGATGTCGATTTGTCACCAGCAAATCCCGGCGTCGCTAATGAATCGGTCGAATCGACCTTTGAGGTAAAGAATTCGAATCGCAGAATTACGGACCTACCGCCCCAGGATAATTCCAAGTAAAAATGCAGCCATGCCATCCAGTTCGACATCCAATTCAGAATCTACAGACATTCCCCAAAATATTGCTGCAGAACTAGAACTGCCGCTGCGCCAGGTCCTTGCGGCGGTCGAACTTTTAGATGCCGGCAATACCATCCCGTTTATTGCCCGCTATCGCAAAGAAGCGACTCAAGGGCTCGACGAAATCGCACTTCGGGCGATCGAAGATGCTATCGAACGCATCAAAACCTTAAACGCTCGCAGAGCGACAGTGTTAAAAACGATCAGCGAGCAAGGATTATTAACCGACACCCTGCGTTCTCAAATTCAGACCTGTGGCGATCTACGAACACTCGAGACCATTTACCTGCCGTACAAGCCAAAACGACGTACCCGCGCCACCATCGCGCGTGAGCAAGGCCTCCAGCCACTGGCCGACTTGCTGCTCAGGCAAGAAAAACTCCAGCAGTCGAAACAAGCAACGCTTCAGCCCTACGTCAACTCAGCCAAAGAGGTCCCCGATACCCAGGCAGCACTGCAGGGCGCCTTGGATATCATCGCTGAACAGTGGTCAGAAAACGCCGAAACCCGCGATTGGATGATCGAGCGTGCCAGGACCTATGGCAAGATTGTCTCCAAGGTAAAACGAGGGAAGAAGGCAGAAGCCGAAAAATTCGAATTGTATCTCGACCACCAAGAGCCTGTGCGAAAAATTCCATCACACCGACTGCTCGCCATGATGCGAGGCGCTGCAGAGGGCATTTTGCGAGTTAGCTTGCAATTGGAAGGCACCCGTGAGCTTTCGGAGCTCCGACGTCGACTCGTCCATAACCGTCAATTCGAGTTCTGTAGCGAACTATCCGCCACAGTTGTTGACAGCTACGAACGATTGCTCCTGCCAGCGACCGAATCCACCGTTCTACAAACCTTGAAAGAAGAGGCCGACGAACAGGCTATCGGAGTATTTGGCAAGAACTTGCAGGAATTGTTAATGGCGGCGCCAGCAGGACCTCGTGTCACCCTCGGGATCGATCCAGGTTTTCGCACTGGCTGCAAAGTGGCGGTAGTCGATGGCACTGGTAAGTTTTTGGCCAATACCGCCATCTATCCGACGCCTCCCAAAAGCGACATAGGGGCGGCAGGCAAGACGCTGCTCGCCCTCATTCAACAGCACAATGTCGAACTGATCGCGATAGGCAACGGCACGGCTTCGCGAGAGACGGATGCTTTTGTGGGGGACCTGATTCGAGATCATCAGCTTGATGTAACAAAAGTGATAGTAAGCGAATCGGGAGCTTCCATCTATTCGGCTAGTGAACTGGCTGCCCGGGAGTTTCCCGATTTGGACATCACCGTCCGCGGGGCAATTAGTATCGCACGGCGTTTACAGGATCCACTTGCGGAGCTAGTTAAATCAGACCCCAAGTCAATTGGAGTGGGGCAGTACCAACATGATGTGAATCAAACACAGCTCCGCAAGTGCGTCGATCGGGTTGTCGAGTCGTGCGTCAATCGTGTCGGCGTCGACCTGAACATGGCAAGCATCCCCTTGCTCTCGTATGTCGCCGGCATTGGTCCACGACTAGCAGAGAATATTGTTGAGTACCGCAACAGTAACGGTCGGTTCACGAATCGCCAGCAGCTGACGTCTGTTGCCAAGCTCGGCAAAAAAGCGTTTCAGCAGTCGGCTGGATTTCTTCGCATTCGTGATGGCGATCAGCCGCTGGACAACTCAGCGGTGCATCCAGAAAGTTATGCGATTGTCAGTCGGATGGCCATGCGACTGCAAACCAGCACCAAATCTCTGGTTGGCAATGCTACCCTCAGCAAAAATTTGAAGCCCGAGGATTTTGTCGACGCGCAGTTTGGCATACCGACAATCGTCGACATTATTTCAGAAATGGGCAAACCAGGGCGTGACCCACGCAGCGATTTCCGAGTGGTGAAGTTCAGCGAAACCGTCAACAGCATGGAGGACTTGAAGCCCAATATGATTCTCGAAGGAGTGATTACAAACGTTACCCATTTTGGCGCCTTTACCGACATCGGCGTGCACCAAGACGCGCTAATTCATATCTCTCAGCTGGCTGAGGGGTACGTGAGCGACCCCAACGAGATCGTGGCAGTTGGCGATGTGGTCCAAGTCAAAGTGCTGGAAGTCGACATGCCCAAAAAACGGATTTCCCTGACACGTAAATTCGACGCTTAAATCCTCATGAATACCGCAGCGAATATTTCGTTTCGAATCTGGGTTGATGCGGATGCTTGCCCAGCTGCGATTAAAGAGATTCTCTATCGAACGGCTCGTCGGCTGCAGGTGGAGCTAATTCTGGTAGCCAACCAGACCATGCAAGTCCCATCCTCTGATCTGTTCCGGCTAATTACAGTCCCTGAGGGTGCTGATGTCGCTGACGACAAGATCGTCGAGATGCTTTCTCCGGGGGATGTTGTGATCACCGGCGACATTCCACTGGCTGCCCGCGTAGTAGAAAAATCGGCGATTGCCATCGGCGTTCGAGGCGAGCTATTTGATGACCATAGCGTGCACGATCGGCTCGCATCGCGGGATCTGATGGAGCAATTCCGCTCGGCAGGCGTCGATACCCGTGGTCCCAAGCCGCTCACTCAAAAAGACATTCAAACGTTTTCTAATCTACTCGACCGAACCCTAACAAGATGCCTCAAGAAAAGATGAGCCGGTCGGTCAAGCTCCCGTTGACGCTCAAAAGACAACAACACGTAGGGTGAGAAAATTCAGGTCATTTCGCCGAGACCTCTTTGGTCAGTACTTTCTCATCGCGCATCGTTGGCCTCCTGTGGCGAGATTGATTAGCAGCCTGGCGGCTACGTCTCTCGAGGCAGCCTCGTATGTGCAAAACGATGGCACCACCGTCAATCCGCATTTAGATGTCACTGGCGTTGTTTATTCGTACTCTGGAGATAACCTCGAGCCATTGGTGGATGCTCGCGGCGCGGACCTGACCGGCGCGCGGCTGTCTGGCCCCTTCGGGTCCGCCAATGATATTGTTGATGAATCGAATGTCACTGAGGGCCAATTTCTTTCCGGCTCGAGTGTTTTGAGTGTACAATTAAGGTTGTCAGTTGAAAAAGTTTAACCCTTCGAGTTACGGAGAACTCATACGAATCGCGGAAAATAGCATGCGAAATGCATTGTATTTCGTAACTTTGATTATCGGATGTGTTCTTAGTGGACACGCAATCGCCGAGTCCATTTCATCGGATGATTTCGAATCGTACGCCCTCGGCGCACTGAGTGGAGGTGGGGGGGGCAGCGGGTGGAGTAACCTGTGGAGCGCGAATTCGAACGTCAACGTCATCTCGGGAGGACTGAGCTATTCCAACGGGCCAGTTACCGTGAACGGTGGTACCCAGGCAGTCGAGATCGTCTTCAATCCTGCCGAAGGAAACGGCATTACGAATGGAATCCTGTCGCGAAGTCTCGCCTCGGCACCCTCCGACACGATCTATATGAGTATGCTTTTTCGCGATACCGTGAATTCGGACTTAACGACTTGTAGCCAGACGACCTGCGACTTTGTCCAGTGGGGTTTCGACGATGGTACGGAAAATCCGCAGGCCAGCATTATCCGTCGTAATGGCACCTTTCAAGCTCGATCGACAATCATCTGGAAGGAAAATTCTGTCGATAGTGGAATTTCGGCACAGCTCGAAGAAACTTTTCTGCTCGTTTTCAAAGCGGAGAAGTCGGCGACGAATTACGATAGCATTTCCTTGTTCGTCAATCCCGATTCGCTAACGGAACCGGGAACTGCCAGCGCGGTCTCTTCGGTCGACAGTGGCCTTTCGTCGCTGGACAACTTCGTTTCACGTAGTGCCTTTCACGAATTGAACGACGCTTTTCAACTAGACCATATTCAGATCGGCACGCAGTGGGGGGACGTGGTCGCCACGGTACCTGAACCCACTACCCTCCTGTTGGCCCTCCTGGCCCTGGTAGCCGCACCGCTTCGAATGCGGTGCGGGTGAGGTGGGTGCACCTTGATCTCGCCCTGTAAAACCTTCCATGGGGGGTGAAAGAATTCACTACCACTTGAAGTGCTAATTATCACTTGTAACCGCGAGAAAATGCGATAGTGCGGTGGCAACTGCGACAAATATGACGGTTGACGAAACCTTTGGTCGTGTTGGACGAAGGTCATTGCCGCGGCACGATATTCTGTATTGACGTTAGACACGAAAGACTGTGTGGCGACACAGCTATCCGTGCGACCCGCAGTCATTGTCCTATGAGGGAGGTCCCGCTGCCACTTCTGTCATCGACGAAGGGTATGTCTTTACGTTTAGCAAATGCGGTGACCTATTCTGCCCGGGGCGCGTGACGATCGAGGATGAAGGTTTCACGCGGTTTGACGAGGAAGCCAACGGTCGGTATCGGTACCTGATGGTCAACGACAACCAAATCATTCGCGTGCGGAAACCACTCGTCCAACTGGCAAGCCAACCATCGTAGGCCGGACAGTGCTCTCGCATTACTTTTGCCATTGCCCCATCTTTTCGGCCAGCTCTCACCGATACCCTTCAGTCAGACGGGCGTCCGTCGCACTGGCCGGCTAGTTTTCTCCACACATCTTTGCCGTTGTGGCCACACCAAGTGTTGGAATAAATGCAATTAGTTGACTGAATAGAGATGGGTTCGCATACTAAAGACAGAAGGGTAAAAGCGTGTCTCGCTTCATAGTGTGACGATTATCAGGAGTACCACTTATGAATGGTCGCTCACGGGAGATTGTGATGGCTGCCGGAAGTTGGCTAATCGCAGATTGGAACTTCTGTAATTGGCTTTCACGATTCGTCTTCGTCGTGACGGTCTTCGTCATCGCCGCCATGACACCACGATCGTCGTTGGCTGCACCGGTCGAGTATGTCATCCATTTGAGTGTCGATGGACTGCGTACTGGCCCCGATGAGGACGGCCAGGTCTTTTTGCAAACTTTGATTGACAGTGGCATGGCACCAAACTTCGCTCGCTTTCAGACTGAAGGCGCCTGGACAAATAATGCGCGCACCGACTTTAGTAATACCTATACGCTACCCAACCATACATCCATGATTACTGGCAGGCCGGTTGACCAACCCACCGCTCAAGCCAACACGGTTCACCACGGCTTCACTGAAAATTTTGTGATCGAACCGGAGGACACACTGCACAACAAAGGAAACACGAATCTCGACTATGTCGTTAGTACATTCGATGTGGCGCACGACGCAGGGTTATCGACCGCGTTGTATGCCTCGAAGAGTAAATTTGTCATCTATGACCAAAGTTACAATGCGGTGAACGGCGCAGCACACGACAATGGTCGTGACAAAATTGACTCTTACGTCAACATCACGGCGAATGGGATGGCGTCAAACTTGAACGAACAATTCATTTCCGACATGACCAACAGTCCTTTCAATTACACGTTGCTTCACTATCGCGATCCAGATGGATTCGGACACTACTATGGCTGGGGAAGTGCACCATGGCAGGACTCGGTGATTGGTGTAGATGATTACCTTGGTGATCTTTTTAATCTGATTGAAAATAGTCCCATTCTCGAAGGTAAAACAACGATTGTTCTCACGACTGATCATGGCGGGAAGTGGGTGACCCACGCCTATCCGGATTGGTCGACTAGCTACACCATTCCGTTTTACGTCTGGGGTGCGAACGTCTCACAAGGCGTCGACCTCTACTCCCTCAATACAGCGACACGACTGGACCCGGAGAGCGATCGTCCAGATTATGACGCACCACGACAGCCGATCCGTAACGGTGACAGCGGTAATCTAGCCCTGGGCCTACTTGGCTTGGGCTCTATCCCCGGTTCGTCCATCAATGCCACACAGGATTTGGTGGTCCAAGGTGGGGCTATGGGGCATTTATGTGACTTTAGTATGGATGGATTGTGTGGTGTTGAAGATATTAATATTTTGTACCAGCAGGGCAGCTTGATCGCGGGTGTGATCGTGTCTTCCAGTAACGAAGAGTTCGATCTGATAGATGACAATATTATTAATACAGCAGACCTCACGGAATGGCTCTCGCAGGCAGCTATCACAAGCGGCCACAGCTCACCGTACTTGCGTGGCGATACCGAACTGGATCGTGATGTCGACATTACCGACTTCAATGCGTTAGCTTTGAACTTTGATCCTCACGGAACAACGGAA
Source organism: Pirellulaceae bacterium (assembly GCA_022448645.1). The sequence continues at coordinate 7,710 of JAKVBZ010000098.1, read as the reverse complement.
CGTTATTCATGGCACGAAGGTAATTTTGATGGTGACAACGATATCGACATCACTGACTTCAACTTTCTAGCGGCTAACTTTGCTCCGGATGGCTATGGGGCGTCTGCGATACCAGAACCGTCTGCAATTCTTTTGGTATTGTTAGGACTGCAGCTGTTGGTCGGAGCTCGGGTACAGTAGGCTTCTAACCACACGGTTCATGGTTGCGGATTGTTCTAAGAACCGATCGGCGTGACACCCCAACGACGGTAGACGTTGATTTCGCAGTTTTCCTGATCAGCGTCCTTTTGGAGCTGCTCGCAAAGTCGAAGTTGGGATGAATTCGCCCGCCAATCCCCTCGCCACTAATGCGTTCAAATCGACAGCAGAACCGAGTTGTCCGTGGATCTCAGCTACGGCTGACTGAGCTGCCCGGCTTGCCGTCATTGCTGGGTTGTGGTTTAGATGCGGGCAAAGATGGGTTACACTGCGCTGGTACGTTTTCCAGCCAGGCACAGGCTTGGTTACCTCGAGTACAGCCAAACGGCAAACTGGACAACGAGGTAGGGAGCAGCTGACCCCCACAGGACGCATGACCGATTCTCAGGGCAAGAATGGCAACCCGAGTTTGCAAGTCGACCCGACGGTGCGCGGCAAGTTCTCACAGTGGTTGGCCTTGTTTCTGCCAGGGATCTTTCTCTTGGGGTTGAATATTGGTACCGGAAGCGTAACTTCCATGGCCAAGGCGGGGGCAACCTATGGGATGTCTCTTTTGTGGACGATCGTGGCATCCTGCCTGGCGACTTATTTCATGATCAGCCTGTATGGTCGATATGCCTTGGTGACAGGAGAGACCGCTCTTCACGCCTTCCGCAAACACATCCATCCTGCCGTGGGGATCTTCTTTATCGTCGCGCTCACGGCGTGTGTCAGCGGTAGCGTGATGGGCGTGATGGGGATTGTGGCCGATTTGTGCAGTGAATGGTCCAAGACCTTCGTCGATGGTGGTATCGCTCCGATCAACTTTGCCGTGTTCTTTATCGCCTTGGTCTATTTTATTTTCTGGAACGGGAAAACAGAATTCTTCGAACGTAGCTTGGCGGTCATTGTGGCCATCATGTCGGCATGTTTCCTGCTCAATTTTTTCATGATGATGCCGCCGCCGGTCGTTATTTTACAGGGTTTGGTTCCTGGCCTTCCGGAAGTCGCTTCTCCAGAGGGAAAGGGACCGTACCTCGTCATTGCATCGATGGTAGGCACAACCGTTTACTCGGGGCTGTTCATCATCAGGACGACTCTGGTCCAAGAGGCGGGGTGGACGATCGGCGACATCAAGAAACAACGGAATGATGCGCTTGTTTCGGTCGTCATGATGTTTGTGATTAGTGGTTCAATCATGGCTGCGGCGGCTGGTACGTTGTATGTCGAAGGGGTTGGCCTGAATAAGGCAGTTCAGATGCTCGAACTGCTCGAGCCTTTGGCTGGTTCGTTGGCCACTTCTATCTTCGCCATCGGTATCATTGCAGCCGGTGTTTCCTCGCATTTTCCGAACGTGCTCATGCTGCCCTGGTTATTGTGCGACTACAACCAGTCGGCACGCACGATGACCCTCTCCAAGTATCGCGTGATGGTCTTTTTGATTTCACTGTTGGGTTTGGTGGTTCCTGTTTTTCAAGCACCCCCGGTTTTTGTGATGATCGTATCTCAGGCCTTCAGCGCTGTTATTTTACCGGTTACCGTCCTCTGTATCCTCTATCTCGGAAATCGTGGCGACCTGATGGGCGAACATAAGAATACGTATGTGACCAATCTCGTTCTGATCGCGATACTGCTGTTTTCGATCATGACGTCCTGGATGGGGATCCAAAGCGTTTGGCAGCTGGTCATGTCCAGCTAATAGAAGTTTTTATTGGCTGGCAATATCAGCTACAATCATGGAGGATTTTTCCTTACCTGTTATTAGGACCTAGCTATCATGTTTTTTCATACTGCTTGTACTGGTTTTTGTGTCCGTCGTTGGGCTCTGTTCATTCTCCTCGTTACGACGACGAGAGCTGGAGCAGAGATCGACTTATCCTTGCCTTTCGAACAAAGGGTGTGTCGTCTCTATTTTCATTTTTTACGGCCGAATGTCTGGGACGGTGAAAAAAGAATAGCGAGAAAGCCTGGCTACGGACTCTCTCCGGAGGCCCTGGCCGATATGGTGGCCGACATGGGCACCGAGGTCTGGTCGGCTAGTGCCTCCTGGACTGACCACGGCGCATATTGGCCTTCCAATATGGTGAAACGTTGCAACGCAGTTCCCCAGGACTATATGCCGCGCATGGTGGATCGTGCCCATGCGCGGGGCCTTACGGTTCTGGCTCTGGAGCAACTGGTGGAATTCGAAAACCCGCCGCTGCCACCTTTCAGACAAGAGGTGAGCAAATGGTGGGTTCAACCCATTGAGGGAAAAGCGTGGAATCAGATGAATGCTCTTTGTTTGCCCTACCGCAACTGGATGGGCCGCTTCATGGCAGAGTATGTGACCGTAGGTAAGGTGGATGGTTTCTGGTTTGATGGGACGCCGGGCGCGGGGGACGCAGGCAAATTCGGTCAAGAGGCTTACCTGAAAGATACCGGCAAATCTGTGCCCAAAAAAATAGATTGGGATTCACAGGATTTCAAGGAATGGTTTGCCTGGCGTTATGACAAGACCGTGGAAGCCTGGAATGAGATGACAGCGACTGCGATCAAGGAAAAACCCTACACGGCTGCCATCATGAACTATTATGCCCGTGCCATGGATCGGCGCTGGGATGCTGCTCACCCCATGCGCAGGCTGGAAGGAATTAATTGGTATCCCGCCCTCGAAAGCGCTGAGTCCAGCCTGGATGCCAAGGTGGCCCGGGCGCTTACTCCGCGTACGGAGTGTTGGATGTGGGCTCAATGGCACGTACCGCAAGTCAGTCACGGAGGAACGCCTTACCTGGATCCTGACCGCGGCATCGCCAAGGGGTTACGGGCTATCGCCCATGGGGTGGCTCCCTGTTTTGCTGGTAGAGGTAATGACCCTCATCTATGGAAGGATGGGTTCAAGGCCATGTTTGACGAGTTCAAGGAACGGCGTCCTTATATGGTGGGTGAGACAGTCAAATACGCCGCCTTGCATGTATCGCAGCAAATGCGGGATTTCCATGACTGGGAAGCCATGTGGAACGGGGCAGGACGGATGGAAGAGATTTGTCGGACCGAACATCTTCTTACCGACGTTATCTTCGATGACTCGTTGACACCAGAGCGGCTGGCCCCATACGCCGTTGTTGTGTTGGCAAACTCCACTTGTCTTTCCGATGAACAGTGTGCCGCTTTAAAGGACTATGTCACTGCCGGGGGAGTTCTGTTGGCGACCTCGGAAAGTTCTCTCTATGACCAATGGGGAAACCGTCGTGAGAATTTCGGATTGGCCGATCTCTTTGGCGCGGACTACGTGGAGACGCGCAAAGAAGCAGCCCAGACCCTGGTCCCACAGACAAAAGATTTGCAAACCGAGTTCCAGCGTTTCGTGACATTCGTGGGGCCGGCAGTTCATTTCAACCCCCGCAAAGATTCGGATACCGAGGTTCTCTTTACCCACAGTTCCCGTACCGTAGTTGGGTTGAGTGTGTCGAAAGAAGAATACGATTCCGACGACTGTGCGATTTTGAAAAGACGTGTCGGCAAAGGAGTGGTCTATTATATTGGGCCGGATATAGGTCGCGGATATGGCTTGCATCGGCTGCCACGGGTGGCGGGATTGGTTGGCTGGCTGTTACGGGATGTGGCTGCGCCGAGGGTTGAAATCGATGCCCCGAAGCTGCTCGAAGTCACAGCTCTTGAGCCGGTCGCGAATCGCACGGTGGTACATTTGCTGAACTGCACCGCACTGAGTTCCAGTTCGAACCAGATGGCTCCGCTGGCCAATATCGGAATACGGGTTAACCAGGGCACTTTGGTGCGAGCCCGATTGGCAATTGCCGATCGCGAACTGGAGGTCCAGGGAAATGAGCTGGTCGTACCCGTCGTCGGGCACAGTGAAGTGGTCGTTTTGGATGTGGAATGAAGCACGATTCCTTGTTTTTCAGTGTACAAACATAAAATTATTTTGGTCCAAGGATTGGATTGCTGCCGCCCATGGTTGATCTCCAGTAACAGACATGAAACCCACCGCGAAGATGCAAAATTCGGATCGAGATCCAACGAGTGTCGATGCTCCCCCCAGTGTCCAACCCGAAGGTTGGCGTCAGTTCTATTTGTCCGAAGATTGGTGGGCCGTTTGGATCGGTAGTTTGTTGTTACTCATGTGTCTTGCCGCGGTGATTTTCGCTGGTGCCATGGAGGAAGGGTCGTTCACCAGCCCTTTGAATAAGTGGCTGGCTAAGCCAGGTTCGTGGAAGGCGAATCCGGCTGAGGCGATCTTCATTCCTCAAAAGAGGAACGTGTTGCCTGGCCTTGCAGGTGTGTTTGTGTTGGGGCTGGCCTCGTTCGGCGTCGGCTCGGCAGTCATGGGCCGAGGTTTCGTTAGATTTGTCCCTGGGTTTTGTTTGCTGTTCTTGCTTGCCACGTTGGCTTATTTGCTCGCCGGTCAAGTGGTTGTGAAGAGTTATAACTTAGAGTACGCACTCTGGGCGCTTGCTGTGGGACTCGTGATCAGCAACACCGTTGGAACACCAAAGTGGGTGCGGCCAGCGGTACGGACTGAGTTTTTTATCAAGACGGGGTTAGTCTTGCTGGGCGCGGAAGTTTTGTTCAGCCGGCTACTAGTTTTGGGCGTGCCGGGTATTTTCGTTGCCTGGGTTGTCACGCCTGTTGTTCTCGTCACAACTTTTTGGTTCGGACAACGGATTTTGCGAATCGAATCTCCATCATTGAATATGGTCATTTCGGCTGACATGTCGGTCTGCGGCGTGTCAGCAGCAATCGCCACAGCGGCAGCATGTCAAGCCAAGAAGGAAGAGTTGTCGCTGGCAATTGGTATGTCACTTTCGTTTACCGTCATCATGATGGCTGTCATGCCAAGTCTGATCGGTGTGTTGGGCATAGGTAACGTGTTAGGCGGTGCTTGGATGGGAGGTACGATTGACGCAACCGGAGCGGTGGCTGCTGCAGGTTCTATGCTTGGTGAAGACGCACTCCAGGTGGCAGCTACGGTGAAGATGATACAAAATATCTTGATCGGCGTCGTCGCGTTTTGTGTGGCGGTGTATTGGGTTGTCGGTGCCGAGCGAGGCAAAGATGGACCCAAACCGAGCGTGCTGGAGATATGGACACGGTTTCCCAAATTTATCATCGGATTTGTTACGGCATCGATCCTGTTTTCACTGTTGTACGCAACACTCGCTGAGGGGCCACAAATCGTCGACGCCACGATCAAGGGCAGCACTAAGACGCTGCGTGGCTGGTTTTTCTGTCTGGCGTTTGTGAGTATTGGATTGGATACTAACTTCCGCGAACTGGCCAAATTTTTAAAGAGTGGTAAGCCGCTGATTTTGTACATCGTCGGCCAGTCGTTCAACTTATGCCTCACACTGCTGATGGCCTGGTTGATGTTTGAAAAAGTGTTTCCCGACGCGGCTAATGTGCTAAGGAAGTAGCGATGTCGCAAGAGAAATTGAACCGTGGTGGATGGTTGCGGTTGGGATTCGCCACATTGTTGACCTTGTTTGTTTGGACGATTACGCTCCCGTGGGTAGCAGAGTGTCCCGTGGTCCGCAGACGTATCGAGCAGCTTGATCGTAAGGGAATTGATCCAAGTGCAATGTTTTACACAGATTTACCGGCAATGGAGAACATACTGAAGCAAGTCTCGGAAATAAATGAGAACCATCCAGGTCTGTTTTGGAGGCGAGAAGCGATCGACGCACAGCCGTTGGGGCATCTATCGCTGGTTCGCGAAAACTGAAGTTTCTACCGAGACTAACTCGTCCTTCGTTCTTCTTCATGGTTGCTGGACCAATCCGAAGAGGACGATTCATTTTTAACCCGCGTCGCTCGTCGGTCGTGAGGTGATTTCATGGCCTACAGGCTTTCGAGTCAGGTGCAGGTGGGGCATGAAGTGTGCTTGGTGTTGTGGTTTCCACGCAGTACATGATTGTAGTTCAACATGGATTTGGTGATGCACCACACCCTACTGATACAACCGTTCCTTGCCTTGACGTCGGTTAATCATTAACAGGCTGCAAAGGCAAATACCTGCCAGCACCAGGCTAGAGGGTTCGGGGACAAACTCTGTATAAATGTTGTCCACCAATATGTCTGTGGCTGCGTTTGCCGGACTTACTGCCAACTCAACCATGCCAGCATTGCTGAAATCTGCGCCCGCACCGTGAGTCGTACTGAATGCTGAAAAAAGAACGGAGACGTCGGTCAGCGACGTGGTCCCGCCTGGTAACGACAAAACAGCACTAGACGCATTGTTGGCGTCCGTCCAGACACGGACGGATAGGTCTACGTTCAAATCAGCAAAAAGAACATCCACCGTGAGAGCATTCGACGTATTGTTGTCGGTTAGGTCGATCCCTCCGAGTCCGGTGAAAACATCGTTCAGCGGATTATTGTCACTGCCGTCCCAGGTCAGGTGTGCGGTTCCTTTCGTCGCGGGTCCCAAGCCGAAACTCAACCAATGCGTCCCGGAAGGTGCGATTTCAAATTTCGCATTGACCGGCCCGGACGACTTGGAAACGACTACGTCGCGTTCGTTGCCGAGTATTCCAGTGCCATCTACGCTACTGGAAACGGAGGGTGTTGACGAAGTTGCTTCGAGAGCTTGAGGTGTCTCGAACGAGTCAATCATTAATGCATGGGTGTTGTTCGACGTACAAAATAGGGTAACTGTCACGATTGCTAAGATTTTCGTATGAATGGTCCAGAAGGACATTAGACTTCTCCAATTCTATGTTTATAAATGTTCGATCTGCAACTCGTGTGGCAGATGTGAACTTAACCTTGACTACACAAAAGAACGAATGAAAAGTATGGACAACAACCTTACGGCGCAGTGGTGCTTTCAGGTCGATTTAATGGAACGACATGCAAACAGGTGTTTCCGCACACTTGTTGCTTCCACCAATGGCATTCGACGACAACTTCCACCACTGCAAACTCGGTGCGCAGCGGTAACGGAAGCGATCTTGCGCCATGCGGTGTTTTCACAACAAACGGACGTTGTCTAAAACGATATATAGGTGGCGACGGACAACCGAAGGGGTTCACCGCGCAGCTACGACCCTCTGTCCGATTGGCTAAATACCATCGGCACAAGTCATGGGTCACCACTGGAACGGAGTTTGTCCCAACTGGAGTCTGGCACATTACATCCTTCGAGCGCTGCGTGGCAGCGTCTCTCCGGACAATGGTTGTTTTCATGAAGAACGCTCGTTTCTAAAAAGCACTGGCAAATTGACTTCAACGGCCGTTCCCTACTCCCTGGGGTCTGACCGCGCAATAAAAAAAGGTGTTCGAAATTTTCCATGCGTCATAAGCTTTCGCTCGTAACGTGTGGAAAATTTCCAACACCTTTATGTGGTTTTTCAGTAGGCTCTTTACAGTTGTGTGTTAAATGTCAACAGAGACGTTGTTATAGGGATTTCTCGGGGATATTTATCCCGTTATTCCATACTAATTGCTCGGGACGATATTTTTGAATAATTCAAGGGATTTTTGGTGTTTTTTTTGGAGTGGCTCCAAGTTGTCCGAAGGGGGGACGGGTGTGAA
>JAKVBZ010000097.1 GCA_022448645.1 Pirellulaceae bacterium | reverse complement strand
TGGCAACGTCTGCGAGCGTCTCCCAAACCGGGAAAGCGCGCCGTGGAATACCGTCACTCGCCATGAGGCTATCCATTCGTATCTTCCTATGCTGTCTCATGCTTCGTGGCTCATGTACGATATTCTTTTACTCCCAAAACAGTGTAGAAAGTTAACGACCAAGATAAAATAGATCATGCCCATTTTTCCACACTACAAGCTACCAATGATGGAAGTGCCTCGAGTGAAGACTCGAGTACACGTCGGGGACGATTCCTCTGCCGAATCGACAACGGTTTGGGAGCAATGGATACCACCTCAGGGACACATTCCACCACATTACCACGAGGTTGAAGAGGTCCTGGTGATACTTTCGGGAGAAATCTCCATCACCCTGGACAACACGACTTCTATCGTCCAAAAACCTGCTACCATTCTGATTCCCAAACAAAAAGTGCACTCTTTGGAGCCTCATGGACCCAACGAAGTCCACCTGTTGGCATTTTTTCCGATGACTTCGCCAAAGATCATCGCCCCGGACGGTACATTTCGACCAATGCCCTGGGAGGATAGAAAGTCATCCAAAGAATAGGCAATTGGGCTCCAGAAGGTCGCCGTTCATGTCGCTGTCTATAACGTTCAACCGCCACAGCTAACGCTCCCAAAGCCATCTCCCCAACACAGATGGCTCCGGAACGACAACATCTCCGAACCAAAGTTTTCGCTCACAGCCAAGCACCCTACTGAAATCGCACCGTATCCGTCCAGTGTTGCTGCTGTGGTAAATCGACAACCATTGGCTTCTGGCTTCCGTCACAAGACGTGCCAGGAAGATACAAGCCAGTTAATCACTCCGCCCTAAACTAGGAAAATCTAACTGTTTGTAATCACAGCGATCAGGCGGCCCTTCGGCCAGCCAGAACTTCCGCTCGGTCAAGTCAAAGATCACCGATGCTAAAGTTTCCATTTTCAAACCCTGAGGTGCTTCGAGAGGTTGGTCGTCCAAATGTCGACAAATCGATTCTGGCGTGTTTGCCCGATCACGTAGCATGGATTGCACTTTTCCCAAGTCAATCGACGCATCGGCCACCAATTGTTGGGCACGCTTACTACGTTCCACAAACACAGGAAGCCGCTCTGCCAGCGTATCTTTTAAATTCCGCTCTGCCACATCACCACAGAGAACATTGGCGTGAGCTACACGACCGTCCTGAGGCTCGATCCGTTCGACGTCCACAGGCGTGATCTCCAGGCAGGCAACGCTACCATCCTCGCAACCGATCGTGATATTCACTGAGGCCGTCCTGTCAGCACGCTCCACAGCCCGTTGCGCTTCGTCGATGGTCGTTGCATTGAGTATTGCTCGAGCCATCGCAAAAACGGGAACCTTAGGTGCGAAAACGTCGTGCTGAGTTCCAATCGAGTTGATACAGATGCCCAAACCGGCCGAGTTCATGCCTTTATGAGCCAGTAAGCCGGCTTCGGTATGTGTCACGATGTTTGGCCCATCATCCTGTTGAATATCCAAGATGATACATCGCTTTCCGGCTTCTTTCGTGAGGTCCCAATTCTGCGCCACATAGGTATGCCGATCGCTAGTGGCCTGAGAGGAAATTGCGAACGAAGTGCAGCCGTCCGTCGGCAACTCTGCCGCCCCACCGCCAAAGAAAGCCATCAGCATGATTTCATACCGGGCGTTCAGCATCAGGATCTCATGCAACGGAATGCCCGCGCCATTCGAAACACCCGCAATCTCCTGCATCAGCCGAACATCGTAATCGAGGATGACTGGTTCGAATTGCTTAGCGAGTTCGAACAATTCAGCACTTGAGCGTCCAGTATTCTGTTCCCACATTTCCACATAGTGGCGCACACCACTGCGGATTAGCTCCTTTGCGAATGCACCGAATCGAACACCGCGTTCAAAGGGTTTTCCGAGCGACGTGAATATCGGACAGATGGTCTGGTTCATGAAATCCCTAAGTCAAAAAGTTTGTTGTATCATTATCATCAAGAAGCCTTCATGAGCGGTTTTGCTGGTGGTGCAGCTTATTCTGTAGCAATACGTGGCACATCAAAACGCCTGACTGAAATCTCGCAGGACATGAAGGTAATCCTGGCGGTGTCGTCCCCCCATAGAGATGCATCTCTACACGCTGGGATGTCGGCGTCATTTCCTCCTCGGCAAAAGATGGTAGCACACTGCATAGTAAACCGAACATCACCAGCAGCCTGCCGATCAGCCTTTCGTTGGCCTCGATTTGTGTTTCAAGCATACTACTCATGAAGCAAATGCCCTCTGCAAAGCGTCTCCCATTTGTGTGCAAGCCTCCCTGGCAACCTCAAAAATGTTGACGCGCCCCACAAACCCGTGGATCATGCCATCATAACACTTCCATTCGGTTGGTATGCCCGCACTCTGTAAGCGTTGGGCGTATTGATTTCCCTCATCTCGTAGTACGTCATATTCGGCTGTGATGACAAGTGCTGCCGGAAGGCCCGTCAGGTTTTCGGTCCGTAACGGAGAAACGTAGGGTTCCCGCGATAGCGATTCATCGGGCAGGTATTGCTGCCAGAACCATTTCATTCCACTCGCGGTAAGTCCGCAACCCTCTGCAAATTGCTGATAAGAGTTCGTACTAAAATCGCTGTCGACGATGGGATAAACCAACACTTGCAGGCACGGAAGATGTTCTTGGCGGTCACGAGCCATTAGGCTGACAACGGCGGCCAGATTGCCACCGGCGCTGTCGCCGCCGACTGCAATTTGGTTGGGGGCGATGTCCAGCTCGGGGGCATGCCTGTAAGCCCAAGTGAATGCAGCGTGGGCATCGTCTGCCGCCACGGGATACTTGTGCTCTGGAGCCAGACGGTAGTCGACGGCAATGACCAAGCAACCCGCCGTGTTGGCAATAGCCCGGCACAGTGAGTCGTGGGTATCCAAGTCACCGCCCACCCAGCCGCCGCCATGATAATAGACCAGCGCCCCTGCGGACTTCCGGGCCTGTGGCCGATAAATCCGCAGCGGAATCGGACCCACATTACCGATGATTTCGCGATCTTCCACCGCTTCCATCGGTTCGGCCTCCCCATTTGCCGGAATTGCCAACCGCATCACCTTGCGAAATTCATCAGGTGTGCATTGCTCAATCGGTTTCAGTTCCAGCGAGCGCTGAGTCTCCAGAAATTGAATGACTTCGGGATGGAGTGGCATGGCGTGATCTCTTTAAGGGGGGCAAAATGAAGGTGGACGCAATCCTGTACGGCACCGTTTTTGAGGATCAAGAACGCGGCTGGTTCAGTCCGGCGGTGTCTTGGACACGACGACATTGACTCGATTATTTGGTCCGTCGGCTTGGACAACAACTTCGAGGGGTGTTGTATCGTAACTCGCATAGACGGGGTGGACCAACCGGAGACCTTTGCTATGTTGATGTTGATCGGCCGAATCATACAAGATAGTTTGCGCTACGATCACTTGATGTTTACCGGCCAGTGCACCATCTTCCATGGCAAATGTCGACAACGAAAACATCCCGTCGGCACTGATTTTTCCGCGTGCTACTTTCTTCCGGTCGGGTAACCGAAACTCAACCGTGCCCGATTTGACCGGCGTACCGTCTTCGAACTCAACTCGACCACGCACGGGATACAGGTTTTGAGGCTGAACACATCCGTTAAGGCAGACGAGGATCACAATTAGCGCGGTTGGACTTGTGGCTGGAAACAAGATATTCATCGCGAGGTTGGCGGGAACGATTCGGCGGTAGGCCTTGATTAGAAACTCTCGGTGACAACCTGTCCATCGGCCCGGTGGCAAAGCCGACCGAGGACCACTGTGTCCAAAGTGACTGTTACGGTTCGCGTGCTACCATCGCACAACACAAAATTGCAACCGCCAGGGTGCCAGCTTCCAAAAGACAGAAAACTCGTCACCGTGTCATTGGCCCCGAGGGCAATAGGATTTCCCGGACCTCCGACCCGAGCGAACCCGAACAGGTTATCGCCATCGTAGATGGGCGCGTTTTCCGGATACTGACCTAAACGATCTTGAGGAACGTGCAGCTCACCGGCCAGAAATGTCTGCGACGTACCGTCACGAACCGAACGATGCGACAGGCGATCGATCCAATCGATAGGTGGTGCGGTGAATCCACCCTCCCCCAGACAGCGAGGACGACTGGAAATGATCACTCCAGTGTCTTGTCCACCAAAATAAAAGTCGTTCACGGATCCAATCGATCCGGAACTTGCATCACCATGATTTGCCGCATAGTCGCCAAGCGCGCCCCCAGCTTGAAATCGCGATCCGGAACAGCCACAAGGTAGCGAGACGAGGTCATACTGACGAGAATCCACGATGGCTGCGCTGGCATTTCGTCGCGAGGGACACAAGTAGGAGGTGACGACCACAGAACGCGTGGACTCGTCGTGCTCGCCAAAACTTCGATACAAATCCCACTGCTGGTAAAAATTTCCTTGCTCAACGTAAGGTAGAATCCGGACCAGCCATGATGGCTCTTTGCCACCACAATGGTACTCCTTGGGGTCACCCGGTTTCGGCTCGATCCTCGCCGGCGGGTAGACGCCGTTTGCATCTAGAAATAAATGGACTGCGAGTCCGATTTGCTTCAACCGATTCACGCATTCCACGCGCCGCGCAGATGCCCGTGATGCTTGTATGGCCGGGAGAAGCATTCCAATCAAAATGGCAATGATCACCATCACGACTAGCAGCTCAACCAATGTGAATGCGTATGATCCCGATCGACACCGCGCCGCTGATGCTTGGTCTAATCGCATTTCATCCCTAGCGAGTTGCGTACCAGCCGAGGATTGTAAGTTTTCAAGCGGAGTGCCCACGTCTCGGACCTGTAAAATAACCCGCGCCAGCGATTGGTGAACGTTTCAAATCTGGTCGCTGCTTGATTCTACTCAGCATGGCAAAGCGACGCAAAGACGGAAAGTGCAAGGTTCGAGTTGGGGCTTACACTGATATTGGCACTTCCGCAAATGCCAATCAGCTATGTTATGCCTTCCGCTTTCGGTCAAATGATGATTACCGATCCGCGTCAACAGCCTGCTTGTGAAATTGCCCATCCTTCATGACAACCAGCAATTTATCATGATCCAACAGCACCTTAGGGTCGTCGGCTGGGTTGCCGTCCACCAACAGCAGGTCGGCCAGGAATCCTTCACGGATCTGCCCCAGTTCGTTCGGCATGTCCATCGCTTGGCCACCGTATTTCGTCATGGTCAACAGCGCTTCCATTGGAGTGAAGTCAAAGTAACGAACATAGTGATCCAAATCGCGGGCATTCTTTCCGTGCGGAGTAAAAATGAACCCGTAGTCGCCACCACCGAGGACACGTACGCCCCGCTTCCTCAGTTCCTTGACACCCTCAATCGCGCCGTCGAGCTCATCGCGAAAACCAAAGCGCAGGACTTGCTCCTCGGTGAACCATTCTGACCCTTCGTAGGCCGCAACCACCGTAAAACCGACGTTTGGGCTGACGAAGAGTTCGTCTTTATGTTCCTCCAACATGTCGAGCGCTTCTTCATCAGCGAAATTAGCATGGTAAATCACCTTCACACCATACTTTACACACAACTTTACCGCCTCAGCACTCCTGGCGTGAGCGCTCATGCGTTTGCCGTGTGCGTGAACGACCTCGGCGGCTGCGGCCACTTCAGCTTCACTCATGACCGTGGACGTCGATGGCGCGTGTGGCAAAAAAGTATCGCCAGAGATCACCAGTTTGATAATATCGACGCCCTCTCGTATCAGTTCTCGTGTTGTGACACGATAATTTTCTGGCCCATCCACCACCATTGCCATCGAATCGACATGCGGCATATGCAGCTTCCGCTCATCGCCAAGGCCACCTGTGACTGTCAACCATGGACTGCAGGCCAACAGGCGCGGTCCCGGAATCTCGCCCGCGTTGATGGCGTTGCGGATCACCACGTCCGAGCGCGGCTTGGCTGCAGCCGCGCTAATACAACTGGTAATGCCATAGTCCAAATAGCGCCGTGCGTTGTGCATCGTAAGCAACGTGTTTTCTTCGGAAGGCATCCTGCCGATTGTTGCCAGGTCCTCGACATCATCAATGCTCAGATGCGAATGCGACTCGATCAGTCCCGGCATCAGGTGAGTCTTGCCGCCACCGTCGACCAGCTGGACATGATCGCGCGGAAGCGCTGCATCACTTCTGGCGACCGATATGATGCGGTTACCTTCGACGAGGACTTCGCCTGGAAAGGCGTCAGCACCGCTACAGTCGATGACCTGAACATTGGAAAAGAGAACTCGTTTCATGGCAGTGCTTTCGTTCCTCGAGTTGCCTTAGTGATTTGGTGTATTGACTTTGGCCCTTCATTAACGATTCGGGGGACGCACGTGAGAGTCCATTGAACCGCCTTCCGCCATTCTTGTATCCCGAAACCTGTGCCTTGCATCGTGCATCCTGTTTCCTGCACCGCAAAAATCAGTCCAACGACTTGTTTCCACGATTCGCTTGGAAGATCCTTGAAGGTCAATCCACGGGCATCTTTGCCAGAAGTGTCAGGCAGCAGCAGACTAGCGGTACATCCTACAGCGAACGAAACCACATTTGACAGCGGACTAGCTGGCGAAATTCGAATGGGTTAGAAACGTGAACGCGCAGATTGAAAGCAAAATCAAACCCCACAACCGAATGGCGTAGATCCAGGGAAGTGCCAACAGTTAACACTAAAGACTTTGGGAAAATGGCCGCGCTCATAAAAAGCCGCAAGTCTTTGATGACTCGCGGCTTTCGTAGTCGGGGCGACAGGATTTGAACCTGCGACCTTTTGACCCCCAGTCAAACGCGCTACCAGGCTGCGCCACGCCCCGTAACAATCAGTTCATTTATTCTACGGTTTGCCCTCTGCCGTGTAAACCTGGAAGCTCCGTGGTGGACCGATTCTTTCCATTCCCAGAGAACCAACAGCAGTCCTTCCTAGAAGCCTCGACATAAGCACTGTTGTGACGCCAGTGTGGTTTTCTGCGGGGCTTGCTGGTCGGACAAGGTTTGAATTTCCGCACCTACCTGGATTGCTGTCTTCAATCATGGAACGGCAAGCCGAAGGCGTAGACGAACAAAAGACTTTTCCGCAGCGCTCGCCGTCTCCTACGGCTGACCGTGAAACAAGACAGTGAAACTCTCCACTATCGTGTTAATTCCGCTCAATAAACTCCAGCCAATTGCCCTCTGGGTCTCGCGCGTAGATCACACCCACGGTCGCTCCGTCTTCTTCCTTAAACTTGGGCTCCGTAGCAAAATGGACGCCCTGTGCCGATAAACGACTGTGCAACTCTCGCAGATCATCGACCAAGAATCCCACGTGCATCGAACCTAACTGGTGCCGGTCCAAGTGCCCCTCAGAGGCAGGCGGACTGACGTAATGTACCAATTCGATTTCATGCGTGTCGTCGAGTCCCAAGAAAACAAGTTTGCGGTGAGCACCTGGAATCCCCGTGTGGTCACCCGAGGACGGCGCCTCCATCTCGATCTCTCGTAACACCCGCAACCCGATATTTTGCGTGTAAAAATTAACCATGAGGTCCAAATTGTGGACCGTGATACCCGTATGGTGGATTCCGGTGAGCATGCTGATTTTCCTGTATTCTTTTCTCCCCAATGTATCCTATTCGGACACAGAGCACGACAAGCAGGAGCCCTCGAAACGTCGTCTTTGTTGGAACTCTGGCCAACAAAACACAAATCTAAGATTCGGTGTGGCACGAAGTAAGGGACCCTTGTTTTCTGCGGCAGTCCAAGCCAAACTAAACCCCAATCTCGATTCACAATACCCCATTACATACCAGGAGCCCCAACATGGGAATCGCATCTGGCCGGCATATCATGGTGACCGTTTTGTTGCTGTTGCTACCAACCGCATGTCTGGCAGAACAAGCTAAACCGCCTCAAGGATTTTCCCTTCTCTTCAACGGCCAGAACCTGGACGGCTGGCGAGGGCAACCAGAAGTCGACCCCCGCAAGTTTTCCACCTGGGAGAAAAATACACTTCGAGAAAAACAAGAAGCATGGGACAAGGACGCAAAGCAACACTGGTCCGTCGAAAAAGGAGTACTCGTAAATGACGGACACGGCGTTTTCCTGACGACTGAAAAAGAATACGGTGACATGGAATTGTTGTTGGAATACCGCGTCGTACCCCAGGCGGACAGTGGGATTTACTTACGAGGCACACCTCAGGTGCAAATATGGGATTATTCACCTGGCGCTGAATTCGCTCATCTCGGAGCCACCAAAGGATCAGGTGGGCTGTTTAACAACAGTCCGGGAGCAGTTGGAAAGGATCCGTTAGTCCTGGCAGACAAGCCGTTCGGTGAATGGAATCAGTTTCGCATCCTGCAAGTCGGTGCTCGCACCAGTGTGTGGCTTAATGGCCATTTGGTCGTCGATCATGCCATCATGGAAAATTATCACGCGCGTGAGCTGCCACTTTTCGCTCGAGGCCCGATCCAGTTACAGACCCATGGTGGTGAAATCCGTTGGCGAAATCTGTTTGTGCGCGAAATATCGAGTGAAGAAGGCAACACCATCCTGCGCAATAACGCTCCGAAAAACAATTTCCAATCCATCTTCAACGGCCGAGACCTAGCAGGCTGGCAAGGAGCTGTCGACAACTACCAAGTGATTGACGGAGCCATTGTTTGCCGTGAAGGCAAAGGGGGCGCTCTTTTTACGGAAGAAGAATACGGAGATTTTGTAGTACGGCTTGATTTTCGACTGCCAGCCAAGGGCAACAACGGCTTAGCCATCCGCTATCCGGGCAGTGGATATGCGCACATTGACGGTCTCACTGAACTGCAAGTCCTGGACTCAGAGCATCCCGAGTATGCAACTCTTGATCCTCGACAGTACCACGGTTCGGCTTACGGTATCGCTCCAGCGCACCGAGGCTACTTGCGGCCAGTAGGTGATTGGAATTTCCAAGAAGTTACAGTGCGTGGCACAAATATTACCGTTGAACTCAATGGCACCATCATCTTGGACGTCGATTTGAGCCAGATCAAGGAACGCAAGGGCAACGTTGCTCATCCCGGATTGCAGCTCAAAAAAGGTTACTTCGGATTTGCCGGCCATCACGATCCGGTCGCGTTTCGCAATATCGACATTCGACATCTGGATTGAACCCACAATGCGGAGAGTATTTTCTCCGAATGACCATCTCCTCAAATACAGAACGCCGCTTGGCACTAGAAGTGTCTTTAGTTCTGCACGGTTGCGTGCTGGGATTCGCAGTCTTTTGGCCCGTGTCTACTGGCTCGGTTGGCTCGGATCAAAATTCCGCTCCGTTAAATTTACTGGCTTCGCCAGCCGATCATTCAGGTACCACACAGGCAGCATCGGTCCGCGTGCAACAAACCGTACCATCTGTCGACCACACCTTCTCTGCGGTCAAGGCGTCGTTGAATAGCTGGATCGACAAGTCCCAACAACATTCCGTGGAAGAGAACCAAGACCAGTTAACTCAGCTTGGAGCGAGACTGGAAACGATTTCGTCGCCGCAAGCGGTTGATGAGTTGACGGAACACCTTTCCAAATGGATTGGTATTTCCGATCGAGCCGACGTACCGCCTGAAGAGCCAACGGAAGGAGACATCGACATTGCTACCGCTCAGATCCATCAAGTGCGACGCGTGGGCTCTGAACCTAATGAACCTGGAGGTTATATTGCCGTGTTGATCGATGCGGAAGGACGTACGATCGAAGTGGAGTTATCGACGGCCGAAGGCGCGCCACTGTACGAAACCATGCAGCGGCTCCAAGCATTGCCACTGGCTGAAAAGATCTACCGTCAGCTGGTCATGCCGCTCTTGGACCAACTCATTCGAGAGAATCAGCGCGTTATCTCGAACGGTACGTCCCACGCCACCATTGACGCCAAAGCGGTGCTGGAAAAGTAGCGAGTTCAGGGATAGGAACATGGCTGCCATCAACATGGGAATCGTCGGTACCGGTGGTATGGCGAACACTCATGCGCGTCGTTATCGTGAATTGCGGGGCGTCCGTTTGCGCGCCTGCTTTGACGTCGAACGATCTCGTGCGCAACAATTTGCTCAACAACATCAGGTGCAAACGGTAACTGAAAGCCTGAACGACTTACTGAGCCTGTGTGATGCTGTGAGTGTGGTGACTCCAGACCAGCACCACACAAGCGTTTGCTTACCAGCTTTCAAAGCTGGAAAACATGTATTGTGCGAAAAGCCGCTGGCCACCAATTTGAGCGACGCACGGCGTGTGGCTCGCAGTGCGATCAAGGCCACTGAGCGTCACGATGTCCGGCATCTGGTGAATTTTTCCTACCGCAACAGTCCGGCTGTACAGGAAGCCATCCGGATCGTCCAGCGAGGAGACCTGGGAGAACCCCGCCACGTACACGGGCATTATTTGCAGTCGTGGCTTGTCGGCGAAACCACATGGGGACATTGGCAAGACTCCCAATTTGTTTGGCGGTTACAAACGTCGCAGGGATCGCTGGGGGTTTTAGGAGACGTTGGCTCCCATCTACTAGATCTCGTCTCCGCAATCACAGGCGATGTACGGTCTCTCGATTGCAGCTTGGCAACCTTTCCCAAAACCGATCGCGCTGGACAGTCGCACACCCAATGGGACGGGCAAGCGTTAGATGCGAATGACACAGCCGTGATTCGTTTGACGTTTCAAAATGGTGCGGTGGGAGTCTGCCACACAACACGCTGGGCAACAGGGTACATGAACAATATCGCTCTCACGGTGCACGGAACGGACGGCAGTTTGAAATTTGACCTGGACCAAGGCGACAATATATTGTGGATTTGTCGCGGGAAAGACCAGTCGGCAGCTCGGTGGAAACAACGCACGCTCCGTCCGACTCCGACCATTTACCAAAGATTTGTCCGCGCCATACGCACGGGAAATCCAGACCAACCCGATATGGTGCGAGGCGCACAGGTCCAAAGCTATCTAGATGCCTGCCAGAGGTCTGCGGAACAGAACGGACCGTCCGTGCGGATCCATAAATGGACCTAATCATCGAGTGCAGGCCAAGGTTGGTCGACAACCTCTGAATGAGGAATGAAGGACTCCGAATGACAATGGCGTCGATGCAGGCGGACGTCTCAACCTTGGGAAATCGCAAAGACAGACTGCCGCCGCAGTGCTAGTTCGAACGTTTCTGCTCGAACGTCAGCCACCGGAGTTTGCAACTCGAAGGAGACCGAATTGAATCGTCGTCACACAGCCACGTTGACATAGACTTTCAGAGCTTCGCGATCTTCCACGAGTAATCGCATCATTTCAGAATAATTATCCAATCCATCCACCGGATGCGTAAGAATTCGTTCAATGACTCCAGGATACATGACCTCACCCAGAGCCAATTCTTTGATACCAAGTTCAAAGTGATTCCGATTGGCGTTGACGGACCCCAACAACAATTTATTGCCTAGAACCCATTCAATATTGATTTGATCTGTGGGTACCTTAATTTGTCGGTCGGACCCCGTGATACTGTGCCAGACCATTGCTCCGTTGTTGGCAAGTACTTGCATAGCACCAAAGGCTACTTCGCTGCTGCCGGAAGCCTCCAAAATGATGTCCGGTTTACCAACCCTCTCAGCAATTCTATTGATGGGTTCCTCTTCGATACTTACATAGTGAGCCCCCATGGATTCAACGATATCAGCGGGCAACCGAGGAGGACGCCGACGAGCAATCGTATGAACTTCGAGCCCTCGAAGTCGCAGAATGAGTGTCGCCAAGATGCCGATTTGACCCGCCCCCATGACGAAGGCCCGCTGCGGACTCCACACCTTCATCCGCTGCTGCGCTTCGAATGCTTGAGCTATCGCTTTGGCCGCACAGCTCATCGGTTCCATCAACACATGCAAATGCTTGAGCCCAGGCGGTACTTTGACAATGTATTCTGCGTCCTCCACGAAGTACTCAGTCATAAACCCAGGCAACAAATTGATACCACGCTCAAAGTATTCCTCCTCGCTTGTCATGTCGTTGGTTCCAATCATGTCATAGATGGAAGAACCTGGACGACGCACCGTAGCCGTCACATAATCCCCCGGTTGCACATGACGGACTTGATTACCGACATCTTCTACGATCCCAAAGCATTCGTGGCCAATCACCAAATAGTCGCACTCCTGGGGAGCCTGACCATATAAGGCATCATTTATCTCACGATCCGTCGCGTCCACTCCGATTTTCAAGACCTTCACAAGCACACCGCGTGATGGATCGGCAGGCGGTGAGTGGGGCGGTACAGGAATGTCATCCAAAGAAACAGGCGGAACATCTTCTAAGTGAACGCTATTTACCTTACCAGGATAGACCGCAACAGCTTTCATCGTTGAAGGCTTTCGTTGAAAGGAAGGTCCAATGGACGCTAGGAACAAGAAACAAGACGACCCTATTGGAACTGGCAAGGACAGATGAATCAAGCGTGTGCAATGAGCCAAGATTGCAATGACCGCACGCAACGCCGCCTGTGACGACCCCACAATAGCCATCACTCGCCAAGTCCATAACGTCCTTCAGACAAAATCATATCGAAACAAGACCGACAAATGTGGCAGAGTTGAGTACGATTCGTTCCTAAGAACGACGGCATCAAGGGACACGAGACCGCCGCTTACCTGTTTGCCACTGTTTGCACTAGACAAGAATCGCACAAACGATAAAAGGCACTAGAAAGCCAATGCTCATGAACACCGGCCCAGGGAACTGCACTAACGTTGAGTCGTCGATCTGTTCGATGGTTGGTTCGCCAATTCGGCAGCGTCGGCCTGACGCATCGCCTGATAAGCTGCCGCGTGGTATTGCTCTGGGGCCTTCCAGAACCTGTCGAGTGTCTTTTCGCTAGAGAACAGGTAGACTTGCTGACGGTAGAAGACACCATGCTCACGTGTACCGCTGACGAGATGACCACTTTCGATGTATTGAACAGGATCGTGGCCCGATAGCATCGGTGCATAAAAGTCGGGATTATTCATAAATCGTTGCTGTTCGCCCGGACCGGAAAACAGATAGGTACGTCCGCGGTGGATCGCTCCCCAACGTACGTCTCCCAATTGCCAACGACTTTGCTCTTGCAGCGTCACAGGACAATAACCGTCCATGCCGTTGGGAGGATTCCCCGCCGGAGCCTGATTGATAGGTGGAGCAACACCATTCGCTGAGTGATAACGAGCGTCGGCGACCTGGTGTTGAGCAAAATCTCGCTGGTGGTGTGTGAGTGGCACGTTAGGTTGACCCGTCGGCGGCGGTACCGCAGGAGCCCCTGCAAAGGCAGGCGCACCACCATACGGTGATCGCCCCGCCGGAGGCTGTTGTGGCAAGCCATACTGAGGCGGATTCACGTGGGGGCTAGTAGCCGGACCGGCAACCCCACCATTGCCTAAAGCTACGTTGCTCGGTGCCGCTGCTGGACTAACATATCCGTTAGCTGATTGGGACGCAGCATTGCCTGCCCACGCATTCGCAGCAGGTTGATTTTGCCAGTTGTGTTGGGGACTGGGAGTCTCAGGTGAGAACTGAGATGTTTGAATGGCAGGTGACGCTGCCTGCGGTGCGTAACCGCCTACGGGCTGTGAGTAGCGACTTGTCGGTTCGTTCGTGGCCACCGCAGATGTCGGCGCAAAACCCGAAACTTGTGGATGTGCCTGAGCTAAAGTTGAGTTTCCTGCCTGATGAGACGCAGCCAATTTCTGATAATGGCCTATGAATCCTTGAGAAGTTTGGGGACTGGGTCCGCGAAAGATCACTTGCCCACTAGGCGTCAAAACGACGTCCATTGGCATCTGTTGGATTCCATACTGAGTAGCAACCCTAGGGTGCTCATTGACGTTAATTTTGACCGGAACGTATTTTCGATTTACCGACTCAATCACTTGCGGGTCTGCAAATACCGTCTGTTCCATTCTCACACACGGTCCACACGTTGGAGCCCAAAAGTGAACCAAGACAAGCTGCTGCTGCCGAGCGGCAACCTGCTGTGCTACGGCGATGCTGGGTGCCCAAGTCATGGCCTGCTGTGCATGGATTTCCTGCTGGCCAGCTAGTACCAGCAACATGCTCACGATCATGTATCGTTTCATTTTTTTTCGCATGACGAAGTCACCTTCTATGGAATATTCGCAACAACGTTTTCGGGGTCGGTGCCTGGACAAACCCACAGCCAGCAGAGTGGTCCGAAAAGTCCGCTTGTGAAACCGTATCGGTTATTCCAATTATCGGACTACAGTAAAAACCAGTTGCAGCTACGCTCGCCGAACAAAGCAGGCAATTTGCCCGTCTGCTGCGTAGTCCCAAGGTTTGAAAGGCCGGCTCCAGGTCCGGCTGCCTCAAGGATTGTCCGATCGAAACGCATAATCTCCCGGTTGGAATGGTCCCATGAAAACATCGCGTCCTTTTTAAACGACTCAACCCGTACTCCAATGCTGAACGTAGCGAACTGTCCAAAACGCCCGTTGACTATACGAATTGTGGGGAACGTGGGCAATTTTCGGGCGTTGCACCGAGAAATTTCAAAGAAAATATCTCATTTCAAGCGATTCTGTTGATACATCGCTTGACAGGGACGAATACATGATTAAGATGCCGATAGTTGAGCTTCTGCCTGTCACTCAGGCACTCCTGTGGTCCAATAAAGATTCATTCTCTGGACCGGCCCCTTACAGAGGTAGTGGAGTTTGATCTCTGCTACGTTGGTTTGGTGGGGCTGACCAACGACTCTTAAACTGAGCCGCGATTGATTCGCAGATGGCATGTTAAATCTTTACGTCTCGTAGCAACGTCGAATGACGAAGTTTCGAGGGATCCAAGTAGTTGATCTGCCTATTTTAAAGGGCATTAGACCGTTTACGGAAATGGTAGTCGTTCTGGCCCCATACAACTCGGATTCATTTTGTCTAACTCTTTGAGTTTTTGCTGGATTTGAGGACGTTTTAGTTCCAGTAATCGTTGATCCTCTAGAGCCCATGTGGGTTCAAGAGAAATTTTACGCGCTTTTGCGACGGTTCGGCACCACTCGCCTTGCGCAATGCACTTGGTAGTCATAGGTGATCCATGGCAAAAAGGACACGAAAACGCGGCACTAACACGAAGTCCAATTCTGGGTCGCGCGGTCAGCAAAACGGACGGGGCCGAGGACGCCGACGGCGACAAGTCAGTTCGTCGTTGACACCCACCGGCAAACTTGAGTTCGAAGGCGGCGAAAATGGTGAACCGCTGCCGCTGCAGCCGGGACACGGATTGTTAGAACTGCATCCTAACGGATACGGATTCTTACGCAGTCCAGAGAACAATTACGCCCGAGAACGTTCCGACCCGTTCGTTCCGGGAACCATGATCGAAAAGTATCAGTTGCGCCAAGGCGTGATGCTCAGTGGTATGGTCCAACAAGGACGACGCCAACAAGGCCCACGACTGCGTGAAATCACCATGGTGGACGGGATGGCGCCGGAAGACTACGGCGACGTAAAAACGTTTGAAGAGTTGACACCGATCAACCCCGAACAATGGTTAACCCTGGAAGTCGGTCCGGAACCGCTGTCCACCCGAGTCATGGACTTGCTGACACCGCTGGGCAAAGGCCAGCGAGCTCTGATCGTGGCACCGCCCCGTACTGGGAAAACGATATTGCTCCGCCATATCAGCCAAGGAATTTCCGAGAACTATCCGGATATCCATTTGATGGTATTGCTGATCGACGAACGCCCGGAAGAAGTGACTGACATGGTTCGCCACGTGAACGGCGAAGTGATCGCCAGCAGCTTGGACCAGGATGTCGAAAGTCATGTCCGTCTGTCGCAGCTGATCGTGGACCGCTGTCGTCGTTTGGCAGAAATGGGACAGGACGTGTTCTTGTTGATGGATTCGATTACCCGACTGGCGCGGGCATTCAACAAATGGATTGGGAATACTGGCCGTACGATGTCCGGTGGTGTCGACATCAAGGCGATGGATATCCCCAAAAAACTCTTTGCCACCGCACGTGCGTTTGAAGAAGGTGGTTCATTGACGATTGTCGGTACTGCGTTAATCGATACCGGTAGCCGTATGGATGAACTGATTTTCCAAGAGTTCAAGGGCACGGGAAATATGGAATTAGTGCTCGACAGGAAATTGGCGGACCGGAGAGTCTGGCCGGCGATCGATATTGGCCAATCGGGTACACGTCGAGAAGAACTGTTGCACAATCCGGAGATGTTGCACGCGGTCACCATGCTGCGACGCACACTTACGTCCATGCACCATGTCGATGCCATGGAGCAGCTGACGAAACAACTGGGCAAGTTCAAGACGAACGCTGAATTCATTCAGCTCATTGCTGGAGCCAACACGTTGGATTAGTTTATCGCGATTCGTAATCTGTGGCGGACGAGCTTGGCCGACTATCACAAATCTGATACGCTAATTCCAGCGGCAGGCCCAGTCGGCCGCAAAACTTCGAGGAGGGTAAGCGAATGGCTAGCGGCCTCACTGGAAATGAGGTGCCGGGTAACCGGTTGTGGGTTCGAGTCCCATGCCCTCCGCTTCTTGCCTGCTAGCGCATCACTTGGCAAATGGTCGCACAGATCCCCCATTGGATTGGTAGGGACGAGAGCTTCTTGTGGCGCCGGTGAACGATCATCCTCTTAAGTTTCCTCTTTGCACGCTGAGCCAGGTGCTGTGCAGGTTCTGAACACCCTCCACGGTATCGTCTGTGCCTGTGGCTCGCAGCTCTTGTTCTTCATGTGGTTTCTGGTCAGACAAGCCCTTCAGCGTTCTCACGATGTCCTGCAGGCAGATATGTGAATATCGGTCGTAAGCTCCCAACGTTCATCTCGTCGGTGATTCATCTCCGTCTTGAACGCTTCCTACGTGGCCAGCAGTGCATCAGGAGGTTCGTTCCGGAGAGTAACTGGCTTGTAGCCCCA
>JAKVBZ010000096.1 GCA_022448645.1 Pirellulaceae bacterium | reverse complement strand
ACATAAACAAACACTTTCCAAATTTCAATCGGCGATCACCTCGGGGATCGGTTGGTGGTGATGCGTTGCTGAATCGACTGTCGTGATCTGACACCGTCGCTGCTGTCTTTCGCGAAAACGATTTACCAACGCAATCCGTTCATTGGGAAGTTGCTGATGAACTTTCGCATTCTGTTTCGACAAAAAATGTCTCCAGTCTTTTTAAGGAAGGGAAGTCGATATGTTGTTTCGAACTTCGATCGCAATGTTTGCCACCACCGCCATCATAACCCTTTTTTCTCCAGCCACCCTACTGGCTTCACCTGCCCAGGTCGTGCATATCGATGATTCCGTTCACTGTGATCCTCTCATGATTCCCACCAATGTCGACGAAATCGGTGACAGGGCAATCTTTCCTCCTGATGAAATCCTGGCTCACGACAGTACCCGTGCATTTTCGCCAGTCTGTTCTGCACACGACGATCCCGACCTTGCCGACGCAGTTGTCTACATCACCAACCTGACTCAGCGAGACTTTCGTGAGGTATGGTACGTGGCTGATGAGGAAACTTCTATTTCCAACTGGGACGGTTTTGCTGACGACGTCGGAGTTTCCATACCACTCCCCTTTGGTCACGAGTCCTTTAGAATCGACAACAAGGTTTCCGATCCTACGGGGCGCCACCATCCTCTCCTCTCCGAATCCCTGTCCACGGACGGTGTCTGGCAGGTGGGGGAAACCTGGGGATTTGTCCTTCAGGACTATTCCAACAAGTTGGGCGCTTCTGCCGACTCCTTCATGTCCATTGGTGTGGGAACGGCTTCACTGGACATTGCCGGAATCATGCCTTCTTCGGGGAGCATCATTGCGGTACCCGAACCGGCGTCAATCGTTCTTTTAGCTTCGTTACTTTTCCCGGCCCTCACATGGCGACGTCGATAGCAACTTGTAGGTGAATGGCCAGGCGAACCGGCGGAGCGTTTTGTCTATCGTCACTGGCAATGTTCGAATGCTGTTGAACCCGGAAAGCGTCCTGTTTGAATCTACTTTGCGAGAGAACCGTGGCCAGAGACATGCGTTAGCAACACAGCACCGAAACCTAGCAACAGCAGCTCGTTTGGTTCGGGCACAAGGGTCCCGTCATTGTCATGGATCCTTACGACCCGACGATTGTCGCAGACGCCTCGGAAATGGAGCAAGACCTGCTGGACTACCATGTTCAAGGTGACATCTTGATTTGCAGTTCGTTGACGGACAAGGCGCACAGCCACATTCCAGCTGTTGAAGGCGAACCTGAGGTGATTAATGCACTGGACATCGCGCAGGGTAAAAGTCAGCCCGAGTTTTTCGGCAAGCCAGTGATCACCGTACAGGCAGCCGAGTCTCCCGTACACCCTGACGACAATGCCATGTACGCCTACAAAATCGATGATCTGTGGCTGATGCACATGGGTGATCTTGGTTACGAAGTTGGTGCAGAAGAATTGGCTCCTTTTGCTGGCCACTGCGACATCTTATTGGCCCTCACTGGTGAACATTTGACGATGTCGCTGGAATCACTGGACCGCATGATCGAGATCCTCAATCCAACGTGGATAGTGCCCATGCACTATCGACTGCCGCCCTTAGGCCCCTCCACCATGATCAAACTGGCGCCATTTCTCGAGCGGCATCCACGAGACCCCGTGATCCATGTCCGAAATCACACAGTCAGCTTCCCTCTTCCCAAATTGGCTGCTGATCGCCCCACGATTGTTGTCCTTGAGCCATCCGCCTATGAACCCACTGAGTTGAACTGAGCCTGGCCCAATCTCCATCACACGGCAACCCCTACCAATTCGGCCACTTGCACCAGGGCCTCCCAAACATCGTCTTCGATTGGGATGCCATCACGGGAACGGATTTTATGGGTTCGTTTTTCTGGGTCGCCCGGCACCAAAACCTCATCAAATCCGTGCGCTGGCGGAATGTCACGAGTACGCTGTGCCAGTTCTGCGGCTCTTTCTTGAAAATGGCTCCAGGGCTGGAACATATCGGCTTTCATGACGTTCATGGTAACTCCTTGGTGGCGATTACCTGTTCCGCCTCTTTGTGGATCTGCATAGGCATCAGAACCTGTAAAGATTCTTCCCAGATATTCGGATGCCAACATCTGTGCCCATCCTTTGTGTCCACCAAAGGCGATGTGGCCGCCGTCGTCATAGAAGTCCTTAGGATCATTTGTCGGGGTACCGTGCTTGTCCACGATGCAGCCAGAGGGCACCTGCTCACCACGCCGGTGGGCATTTTCAACTTTCATCCCAGAGGTAGCGCTGGTGGCAAAGTCATAAGACATTGACGGATGTTCCCCACCGGGCACGCCCATGGCAATCGGGTTCGTGTGCAGCAGAGGCCTTCGACCACCAAAAGGAAACGCTGTGGGAGTTTCCTTGTCCAAGCCACCAGCCCATACCATCGACAGCATGCCTGCTTCGGCCGCCATTTCCGTAAAATGTCCGAGGCGTCCGACGTGGTGCGTTTGAACCAACCCCACGACAGCTACCTGTTGGTCACTGGCCTTTTCTATTGCCACCTGCATCGCGCGGCGCCCCGCCACGTGACCGAACGTCCAGTTTCCCGAGACAAGTGCCGTCGTGGGAGTCTCCTCCAGAACGGCTGGCGATGCTGCAGGCAGGAGGTCACCGTCTTGGATAGCCTTGACATATTTCTCCACGTGGCAAATACCATGGGTATCAACACCGCTGAGGTTTGCCAGTACCAAATGCTCCGATACCAGTCGTGCATTCTCATCACTTGCTCCCGCTGCAACGAGAATTCGGGACACCAGGGACTTGAGACTCTCAACAGATTGCTTTACCATGCGCGCTCGCTCCATATTCCGAATCGGATACGTTGTTTTCGTTTTGTTTCAACTTTGTTTTTGCCGGCAGGAAGCCAACAGTGTCAGCCGCAGCTCGCTAGCCGCGACTCAACCCCAAAACAAAATAGCAGAACAACTCGTGCGTTTGTTATGAATTGGCGTCGTTTCGTGAACTGGACAAACTGGGTGCCCACGGCGCTCCGCTAACGCCTAACAAAGAGGCTGCGGAAAAGTACAAACAACAGTTCCGTACCACCTGCGAGTTCATGGAAATGGCGAACGTTCGTCGACTTACCCTGCTGGCAGGATTGCCCGAGGGCGCCGAAGGAGATACCGAGCCATGCGTTGTGGTCGCTCCGCGAAGATAAAACTTTTCGTTGTGAAGTCCTAGAGCTCCTCTTCGAAGTACCGTTCCG
The DNA here is from genome assembly GCA_022448645.1 of Pirellulaceae bacterium. The sequence goes on along the minus strand of JAKVBZ010000096.1, from coordinate 13,819 downwards.
TGACGATCCGTGGCTCGGTGTAAAAACTGATGATGTGCTTGCCCTGTGCTTTGACTGCCGCGTACTGTGATTCTTTCTGCCCACCGAATGGCAAATACGCAACCGGCGCGGGGATTCCGATGTTAACGCCGATCATGCCACAGTTGACTTCCAGCTTAAACCTGCGGGCCCAATATCCGTTCTGGGTATAGATCGAAGCACCGTTGCCATACTCGTGGTCGTTGATGATTTTGACAGCGTCCTCGAAAGTGTCAGCCTTGATGATCACCACCACTGGTCCGAAGATTTCCTTATTGTGGATATGCATCCCTGGCTTTACGTCGGTAAAGACCGTCGGTCCGACGTAGTAGCCGCCCTCGCTGCCCTCGACCGTCTGTCCACGCCCATCGAGCGCCAGGGTCGCACCTTCTTCGATACCCTTCTCGATGTCCTCGAGGATGCCCTGTTTCGCGGCAGCTGAGATCACCGGTCCCATGAGCATCGGCTCGCTCTCGTGCTCCTTGTCGAGCGGATTTTGCATGATGACCTGCTTCGAGTCTTCGATAAATCGCTTCGTGATCGCCTCGTGCATCTCATCACCCACCGCAACGATCGCCGACGAAGCCATGCAACGCTGTCCGGCGCAGCCATAACAGGATGTGGTCATATTGCGAATGACGCTGTCGAGCTTTGCGTCGGGCATTGCCAACAGGTGGTTCTTGGCGGCGCCCATCGCCTGAAAACGCTTGTTGCTCTGGGCACAACGCTCGGCGACGATCTTGCACGTTGGTGTCGAGCCGACCACGGAGACGCCGCGGACAATCTCGCTGTCGAGGATGGCCTCACTGACCTCCCGACTTCCATTGACTACATTGAAGACGCCAGCAGGAATACCAGCCTCTTCCATGTATTCGGTGATGAGCTGCATCGTCATCGGAACCTGGCGAGAAGTCTTGAGGACGAATGTGTTACCAGTGGCGATGGCGTATGGGATGAACCAAAATGGGACCATTGCCGGGAAGTTGAACGGCGCGATCATGGCGAAGACGCCGATAGGCACGAGCAGTACTTCGCCGTCGATATCGAAGGAGCTACCTGTGAGTTTGTCGCCTTGTTGCAGGACTGGCATTCCGCAGGCGACTTCAATATTCTCGAGGGCACGTTTCATTTCAGCCCGAGCGTCGGTCAGCGACTTGCCGTTTTCTCTTGTTAGCGTCCGAACCAGTTGCTCTTCGTTCTTCCGCAGCAACTCGGCCAGCTTGTACAGCGGTTGCACACGCCGCATCACGGGAGTTTGGCTCCACGTCGTGTAAGATGCTGCAGCGGCCGCGATGGCGCGGTCAGTCTCCGCCTTGGTCGAGCGGGGGCACTTCGCAATGAGCTCACCCGTGCTCGGATTGAAGACATCGATGTCCCCGGTGCTCTCGGCTTCCACCCACTCACCGCCAATGTAATTCTTGACGACGACCACGTCCGCCATTGTTTGAACCGTCATATGTTTTCTCCTTTTGAATTGTTTATCTGCCCGTCAGATTTGGAGTGATAGGTTTATTAATGCTGGGAGAAGAGTAAATCCTATGAAACTACTTGCCACTGAAAGAGGCTTCCATCTCCATCGCCCCTCTATCTTAACGGACAGGAGGGACTTGCCCAAGTCCGTGAAAAGGTGGGGGGTGTCGAAGTCCACTCAGAAATGCAGTCAGGAACAGTGTCATCCGGACCGCATGGAAAAGACAACAAGGACTTTCAATACCCATTTCTCCCGCTCCACACTGTCGATGTTGTCAATCTCGTAGGCTGGATCAAGAATGGTCGTGATTGCCGGAACAGTACAAATGCCTTCCGAGGTCAAGGGATTCCGACAACGATTACAAATGTACCAGGATGGCAACCCGTATCGGGATCGTCCGGAAGATGAAACGGTGAAAGGGACCATTCCGCCCCAATAGGGATTCCAGTATCTACCGAGCTGTTTGTGGGAAAGCTCGTGTAAAGGTCACGTTGCTGGCCGACTTTCGAGAGAAGCGAGTGTTTTTTGGCGGACCTATTTAGTGTTCCGACCCTACCTCTACAAATTGTCCTTCACGCGCACTTCGAAAGATGGCGTCGATGACGCGCATGTTTGCCAGACCGTTCTCGGCTGGTGGGCCGAGGGGCTCGTCCAGCAGGATGCGGTCCGCAAAATATTCTAGTTCGAGTTGCCATTGGTGGACGGGTGGGCATGTGATTTTGTGCAGTTCTGATTCCGTCGCCGCGTCGTTAGCGAGATAGAAAGCCGAACTCATGATCGTACCCTCACGATATGTTTGGATTCGGGAGAATCCCATCGGCCCGTAAATATGCCCGCGCTGGCCGAATAGCTCGTAGCTTTGGAGGTAGGTACCAGGTTCGAGACAGTAGCTGCTCTCGAACTGCGCCACACGCCCCTCTGAAAAGAGCAGGGTGACCACAGCGCGGTCCTCCACTCCGCTGTCTGTGAAATCCAGCGTCGCACTGACTTGCAGTGGTTCTGCGTCAAACAGGTAGCGGGCAGTGTTGATGCAATAGCAGCCCATATCGCCGAGGACACCACCGCCCAGCTCCTGGTTAAGGCGAATATTGTTTGCCGTTGGCATGGTGGTGGAGTGCATGCCGGATAGACGCTTGTGGCACCTCCATCTTGAACAGGGCAGGCCAACGACAACCATGTGACGATACATCTTCCGGTACAGGATATTCCTGGCCGCGCAGGCCTTCGCGACGCCACACCACCTGCTGCTCTGCGCCAACACGGGCGATTTCCATGGAAAATGTGTCGACATTGGTAGAGATGTGAAATCCAATTTCGTCACCGGGCTGGACGCTTAGCTGATCGGTGTAGCCTTCAAGTTTTGACTTGTCATGTTGATTCATGGCGTCGATCCATCAGGATTCAAGAGGAAATCAAAGGCATTCCGGCCCGGTTCCTTGCGACCAGCGTCGTTGTCGCACGTATTGCTCCGAAACAACTGAAACGCGTTCGTCAACAATTCTTTCCATCTCGTGCATCACGTTCTTACTCGTCTGGCGAGTTCCACGGGTTGAGATGCGAATGGTTCCCACGACCGAGCCTGTGATCTTCGGAACAGGGTACTCATTATGTTCAATCATTGCATCCGCCGTTGGGCCCGTGGTACCTTGTGTTGGCGCAAAATCGACCGCACTGGTTTTGACGGATTGTCAGCTGTCGTTCTGCTGACGACCGCTTACTGAGGAGTTTCCCCCGAGCGTTTGGGGAGGTACGTGTGCCGTGATGTCAGGTCAGTCCACGATTTGAAACGCGAAAAGTTCGCCTTGTTTGAGGATGAATCGAATCCTCAGCGAATCTCCAGTGGATCGCGCCTGTGACAAGCTCTTTCGCCTGCCGTTCTGCTCCCAGAATACGTGGAAACGTAAATGGTCATGAGCAACCAACCGACACGAGTGGCGATCGAATCCAGGGACGACGGCGCCTGTTCGGTCAAGCAACTCCACCTGCAGGTTCTTGGAGTCAGCGTCCGCGTTGACCAGCAAGCTGTTTCCAGAAAATTCGAGCGGCTGTGTCTGTAACATGCCGGCAGTTTGATCTCGCACCTGCCGAATCCCAACAAAGCGATCAGCAGGCAGTGTGGCCAGCCCGATGCCGGGCGATCCCCAACTGCCGGAACCGTGACGCGTCTCGGATGCGGAATAGTAGATGTGGACCAGGTCGTTTTTGACAAACATCGACGTCGCCGGCGCATGGATGCGACCCGCATCCCAGCTGCCGGGTGTGGACGCAAGAAACGTTGTCCGATCGGCAACACGGTGCCAATTCTTCCCATCGCGGCTGACGACCAGCTGCGTGTCCTCGTCACCCAAGCTGTTGTTACCCTCGATTTTGTCCAAATGTAACAGCCACAGCTGGCCAATGAGCTGGTCGCCATACGGAGTGACGGCCAGTCCGTATGGTTGTGTCCAGGGGTAACCATCCTCTTTGTCGGTGGTAAAGATCAACTTTTTTGGAGACCAGGACTCAAAGTCGCGGCTGACCGACAATCCGATGCCTCGCATGACCCCGGGCCAGTCTGGATCTTTGACCTGATAGCGCACGAACGCGAGGTATTCATCGTTCCAATGCACCAGACTGGTGCTGGTGTCGTTCTTGGCGACAGCGTCCCGCCAATTTTGTGTCTCCCAACGAATCCCGTCGGCCGAGGATCCAAACCAGGCTCCGCCGGCGCCGAGAAATCTTTGCTGGTCCTCGCGCGGATTAGGTGAAGGCAGCACACACCAACCGTGGCCATGGGGCACCACGATATTGTGGCGTTCATGAAGTCCAAACTGTTCCTGACTGACGAGCGGTTTTTCCCAGTGTATTCCGTCTTCCGACTCGGCGTAGCAGATGAAATACTCAGCAGTGACTGGAGCTTCTGGCGTATCGGGAATGCCGTTGTTGTGTTCGCCAGCCGTATACCAGCAACGGAATTTCTTTCGTTGCTCGTCGAAAAAGACGGTGCCATAGATGGAGATCAGTCGTTTTTCCCAGGGAAGATCCTGGACAATCAGCGGATTCTGTGGATGCTTGGTGGGTTGTTTGATCGCCCTCTGCAGATTGGTCATTCGGGCAACGAGATAGTCGTCGAGAAACAGCTGGGGCTGGTTGGATACCTGGACCGCATCGGCAGCTGCAGTGTGGAACACCGCAGCGAATAGCTCCGCCAGACACACGGCTGAGACCAGCAATACTTTTCGCTCCATCATACCTGTCATGCTAAAACCGTTTTGGAAAATGTTCGTCAAGAAGTCAGGCTCAATTCATTGCGTTTGCGTGCGAACCTGGCTACTGGCCCGTACGACGGTCTGGGAAGACCATCGTGCGATTCATGTTTAACCAACAGGGGTTCATCGTAATCAGTACGATGGTTTTTGAGGAAGCCCCCATATCTTTACCATTGCGTCCCGTTCTAGAAAAAAACCGCACCGACCTGGTTCGGCCGGTGCGGCGTTCGGTACGTCACATACCAAGGGATGAAGTACGGGTTTACTGTCGTCGCCGACGTAATGCGAGCACCCAACCCATCGCGCCCAGTCCCAGCAATGCCAGGCTACCAGGTTCGGGGATGACATGTCCGAGCCGGAAATTTCGCACACTGGTCGTACCGCCTCCTGAGATTTCGTCTAACTGAATCAGGTCGACGTCAAACCGACCGTGTCCGGGCGCGGCAGTTCCGGCCAAAACTCCATCCCACCAGAAGTTCAAGTTGCCCGCGTTAGCATCGTAATGGATGTCAACATCGGTCCAGCCATCTCTGGTCAGGCCGCTCACTGCAGTGTTCCATCCACTGCCATCGGCGTTGCCGACCCGAAAGTCCCAAGTGTCGCTCGAGTTATAGGTGAGGGCAAACATCCGCTGTTCGCGCGAGTTGCCAGGGTCGGTTCCGGCATATCCTGGTTCGGCTTTAGCATACATGAAAAAGTCACTACCGATTGCCGAACTTGACGGATAGTCGAATTCGAAATGAAACACCCAATCGTTCGCTTCGCCCATGGCAGTCAGTGCACCCGGGCCTTGCAGCGTGGGTACCATCCGCTGTAGGGCATTGTTGCCGTTGATGGCGTTCCCAGCCCAGCCGTCATAAGTCCACCCGAAATTCGATTTGCTGTTTCCGTAATCAACGGGCGCTTCGCCAGGGCTCTGTCCGGAGTTAAACGGGATTTGGATGCCCGGCCCTAACGGTGTCGGAAAGGTCACTGTCGGCTGCGCATAAAGACTCGCAGCGGTACCAGACGCGACCGCCAGAACCAGAGTGAACGCGATGTTCCATCTGGCCCTCAGTCGAATGTGGCGAATGATCATTAGTCGTCTCCTTTGTAAAAAAAGGTTTCAAAAAAAAGCGCACGAAATCACCGTCCGGTGGAGCCGCGCAGCCGTTTTCGCGCAGCTTCGCCGTCGAAGATTTGCGTGTCTTCTTAACGGTTCCCACGGAGTTACGCATCCGTGGAGTACTCTTGCCGAGTGTGACGATTGCCCAATCAATGGACGTCAAGTGACACTCGGCAAGTGTTACCCACCTGGGAAGTCGATCATGTTGTCTTGTATTTGCCTGTGGTTCCCACGGAAGTGCGCATCCGTAGGGGATGATTGTCGAGAGTCACTTTCATCCCATGACGATCATCCATTCGATGGACGCCAGGAATACTCGACAAGAATCATCCACCATGCTTTCTGTGATAACAACCGGCCGCTAAACAAACCAGTCCGATGAGGACGATGCCCAAGGTTCCCGGTTCTGGAACGGAACTGGTTGTGGCGGTATGGCTGCCCGGCGATATGGTGCCTCCATCGTTCACCACGTCGCCGCCAACGGTTCCGAAACCGGCGATGGTTCCTTGCTGTACGTTGATCGTTCCTCCGCCGGTATGGAGTGCATTGTTCAACGATAGCGTCCCGCCGCCCGATTTCGTCAGTGTGTTGCCCATTAAATTTAAAACGTTATTGAAATGGAGTGTGGATTCAGACGCGATGATTGCGTCGGTCTCGTTGTGCAAGTTAACCATTGCCTGAAATTGATGGGTTCCGTCCAGTATTTCCAGGAGGGAATGATCCAGCGGCGCCGAACTGTTTGCAATCAAGTTAACGTTGCCGGTACCTGCCACAGCGTACATGTTGGCGCTGTCGAACTGGACAGCATGCACAGAGACAGCAGCGTCCGTGAATACGGTACGAGGTTGGGTAATTGCGGTTCCAAATCTAGCTGTCACGTCATTCTCGTCGGTTGGCGCACCGCCGCCGGACCAAAAAGAACCGTTGGTCCAATTCCCGGACGTATCCATGGACCATTCGCGGATATTCGACGATGGGCCTCCCGTTGTTGTTACGTGCCCGAGTCTGATGTTGCGGACGCTGGTGGTGCCACTTCCGACAATTTCCTCGAATTGAACGAGATCAATGTCGTATCGCCCGTGTCCAGTGGGGGCTGATCCTAAAAGTGTGCCGTCCCAGTAGAAGTCCATGGTCGACGCATTCGCCCGATAGTGGACGTCAAAATCGATGTACTCATCGGCTAACAAACCGGTAAAAGCGTCAACGTATCCGCTGCCGTCGTTGTTTCCCACGGCAACCGACCAGTTTCCCGTGGCATCGTAGTTCAACGCAAAAATTCGTTGCTCACGCGGATTGCCCGGATCGGTGCCGGCATAACCAGGTTCGGCTTTGGCATTTACGAAGTAATCTGCTGTGCCGTACGGGCCCGGATACTGGAATTCCATGTGGAAGACCCAATCATCCATTTCTCCCATGGGTGTGAGCGCACCGGGGCCTTGTAGTGTCGGGATAAACCGATGAAGAGCGTTGTTTCCGGACAAAGCCCGTCCTTGCCACGTGTCAAAATTCCAACCAAAGGTTGATTTAATCGAACCATAATCGACCGGCAGTTCGTTGACGTTGTCGGTCGAGTTAAATGGGAAAAACGCACCAGCGCCGGATGGAGTCGGAAACGTCACCATCGGTGGCTGGGCGCTCGCTGCGGCCGCGCACACGAATGACAGGCAAACGGTTATCGTGAAAATCAACTTGTGCATACTCTTTATCTCCAACAGTCTTACACCTGCATTGAGTCCCGACATCATGGAATCCAACGACTCGCTTAGTTTCGCCAACAACGGAACACGCCCCAACGCGTTCTAATCCAATGGACCCCTCACAAAATTCCACGTAAAGCTTGCCTACCATGGGCCACAGGCTGATGCCAGAATGGCAAGAAACAAAAACAGCCCGCAGCACTTGACCAGAAAGTAAACCGGTCGCCAGCGAGCGACCGTGAGAACTACTAGATTGTGGCAAGCATCACGAGCATCTGAATAGGGAAGGCACATTAACTAATTTCAACTATTTTACGTCTGCGGAGCACCATGTGTCAAGCTTCCAGCCGATCCCTTTCGGGAACGTTCCTAACTGTTGAAGCTGGTAGATCTTCTCGGTAACCTAAAGAGACGTTTCCAATCGAAGTCCTCAAAACGAGCTCGGCAGAGATGACCATCGCCAGACCGCAAATGTCTTCGCAAGTTCATTTGTCAAGAGGTTTTACACTCGTTGAGTTACTGGTCGTCATTGCCATTATCGCCATTCTCATTTCGTTGCTGCTGCCCGCCGTGCAGTCAGCCCGTGAGGCCGCCCGGCGTACTCAATGTGCCAACCATCTGAAACAGATCGGCTTGGCGCTGCACAACTTCGAAAATGCCCGTGAGGTCGTGCCGCCTTCCCATTTGCGCGGACAGGGATTCGCAACTTGGCTGGTATTGATCCTTCCCTATCTTGAACAGCAAGCTTTCTTTGATGCGTCCAACGCGCATCGGGAGTACTGGGCATTAACCGATGAAGTCCGACAGGCGCAAATGTCTTTTTACTATTGTCCCTCGCGTCGCGGACCGAGCCCGAGCCGCATCGGCTATAACCTAAGCGTGGACGGTGATAACGCGGGCACCGTTGTAGAACATCAGCCGGGAGCCCTGGCTGATTATGCTTTAAACGGAGGAGATCACCAAAATTGGCTGTATTGGTTTTATGGCGATGGAGGTAATGGAATGGCCCAACATACCTCCGACAATATCGTCCTTCGTGGAGACCATCCGTACCGCGAAGTCGTGACATGGAAAGCAAAACGAAAGTTTAAAGATGTCCGTGATGGCTTAAGTAATACGTTTTTCGTCGGCGAAAAATATGTCCATCCCAACTTCATGGGCCGGAGGAACCACGCTGATAACTGCTTTTTCAATGATAATCAAGTCAACAACTACGTTCGTCGCGCTGGTGGCTACAACGCTGCGGGGGACCACGAGTTCTTTATCGTTCCCAAGCCCGAGTATTCTTCGATAGAAGCGGAACTGCAACTGCTCACAAGAAACTTTGGTAGCTCGCACACCGGTGGACAGTGCCAATTCTTGTTGGGAGACGGAAGCGTCCGAGGTATGACGCCTGCGACACCGGGCGAAGTGCTGGCAGCCTTTGCAAATATTCGCGATGGTGCTGTCGTTCAGCAGTAAAGGCGGTTCGCACCGTAGCCACAAGCATCCTGCTTGTATGCTCACGCTCATTTCACGATGGTGACGCAGCCTGAATCAAATGATCCACAGCGGTAAGCTGGCCGCTACGATGACGTCAGTAGATCACTTGTGGTGTTTTGACGTTGTATTGATCATTCTTGAGCCGACGGCGCTAGCCGCGGCTCACCTTCAATCTATCCATAACCACTAGCAAGTTACGGCCGTTCAATTTCCAATAGAATGTCGTTCCCGCCTTCGGTAATCTCTAGCTCCAAGTCGGTCGTAGTAAGATTCCAATACTTTTCTGGAATCACCGACTGCAAACGGTCGGCCATGGTGCCGGCCGTTGGTGACGGTTGCAATGTCACCTGATGGATTCCCGCGACGGCACCGTCGTTGGGGACCCGAGTGGACAACCGGTATTTCCCATGTTCGTCCAATAAACCGCGGGCCGTCACACGCTGCCCTTCCAGTTGGATCGAGAAGCTGACAATGCCTGAGGCGACGGGTGATCCATCCGTGTAGGTCACGCGGCCTTGTACCGGAAAGGTGGGTAGTTCTTCTTCATGCTGGCACCCTGAAAACACACAGCTGGCCAACACAAAGAGCCAAAATCGCAAGACGGACGCGTTCATTGTTAATTCACTAAGTGCAGTGGACTGCGGAACTTTTTCGGATCCCACTCAGAAAAAGTAGGCCGATCAGCCCGGCAAACCATGTGAGGTTCGGTTCCGGCACGTCAGCAACTGCAATCATCCTACCCTCGAGCGATGACGGAGGGGAGGCATATCGAAAAGATTCAACTTGGGTGAGAAGCAGGCTGGGACTGTTTCCTGGGGAGATCGTGCCTCCATCATGGTCGACGTCACCACCGATGGTTCCCACTCCTGACAGGATTCCCTGCTGCACTTGAAGCAATCCAGACCCGTTGTTCCGTGCGTTGTTGACAACCATCGTTCCCGACCCTTGTTTGGTCAGCGTATTGCCCTGTAGGTGGAGCAGATTGTTGAACGTCAATGTCGCACCAGATGCGACGTTCACATCGGTGTCGTTGCGCATGTTGACAGTTGCCTGGAATTGGTGATTGCCCGCCACCACTTCTAACCGGGAGTCGATACCGATGCCGACGTTGTTAGATTCCAATTCGATGCTGCCCGTTCCCACGACGGCATAGGTTTGTGTGCTTTCGAAAGTGATCGATCGCGCGGTAACTGGTTGGTCTGCCACAACCGTACGGGCCTGACCGATGACGTCCCCGAACGTCACGTCCACATCATTTCCATTGGGGACACCCCCGCCGTTCCAGTGGTTTCCCTGAGTCCAAGACCCTGACAGGTCGACGGCCCAGGCCCGATCGTCACCCAATCCCACGATGAACGGCGCACCTGTGTTGTATTTGAACAAGTCCCCCGTGCCGCCAGGCAGCGTAAAATCGTAATCGTAAATCGATCCACTAACATGGTTCAGCGAGACCACATCGACTTGTCCGGTCAGTCGATTCAGACGCTGCAGGCTGCTGACGCCACTGGCGCCAAAGTCAAACTCGACATGAATGTCTTGTGACGCGTCCACCGCCGAAGCGTTTTCGTGCCGCAACAGGTTGACGATCATGAAATAGCTTTCAGCGGTGAACGCGTCTCCGTCGAGTTCTTCCAGCGCCGGCTCGAAATGGCTCACCAGCAGGTCCCCTTGCGTGATGTCGGGCACGGTCCCGACGTTCGTGGCATCGATCTGTGTGATGAACGGGTCGTCGACAACGGCGTTCCAGACAGTGACGTCCAAGGGCACTTCATTGGATACTTCCAATCCGTTGTCCATGTGCTTGCCGGTCAGAAACCGCACTTGGGTGCTGTCCAGCAACTTGAGCGACTCGCCCAGCCTGGTCAATTCGGGGTTCATTTTTTTCACGTCGAAATAGATGGGGTTGGTGCCGTAAATCGTTTCCTGCACGTCCAACGCCCGTAGCATGCCACCCTGGTTTCCATCGACAAAAGCCCCGAAATGATCGAAAGTAAAGTACGTAATGCCTTTGAAGCCGTAACCCAGCGCTGTGAACGTCTGCAGCCGCATTTCCGATTCGCTGGGCAGTCGAGTTCCTCCACCGTCGAACGACTGGACGACGACGAAGTATGGCAGATTGGCGCGTATACCAGCTCGGCGAATGGTTTCCAATCCACGGAAATATCGGTCACGGAGGTAGTCATCGACCGGTTGCCCGGGGTCATCACTGATCGGATAAATGTCAAACTGTAAAATGTCTGGTTGTACGGCGTGTAAGTAGTCGTCTACGAATGTTTCGTAGTCGTAAGGGACTGGTGGCGGGTTGGGTAATGAACCGTATTCTTGTGCGTAGTTGGAACCAGGACTGTTGATTGTCGACAAATTCCCATAGACCAGTACTTCTGGATAGTTTTCTTTGATCCAGTTCGAAACTTCGGCCGTTTCGTCAAAGTTAGGGCGTTTGGGCTCGTCCCAGACCAAAAATGCTTCACCACCCGGCCGGTTCTGCATCCAGTCGCTAATCGTTGCTTGCAACGCTGGATTGAGGGTTTGCCTGCCGGTGTGCCAATGCCAGGGCAGTCCTTGGATGCCGTCCGCTTTGTCGACCAATCCGACATCGTTTTCCCAGGCCAGCACGTTCGAAAAATGGGCGTCGCGATAGCGTGTGTCGTCCAGTGCAAAACGTCGAAGAACCAACCCTTGCAGCGTGAGAGGATGATTTCGGACCCACTCGTTGCCAAACGTGAGTGAGCGTGACTGTGGTAGCGCGCCACCAATTTTGACTTCGCTAAAATAGTCCGTACCAGCTCCCGTGTATTCGATTTGCACGTGGTTCGCGTCGTAGCGCCCGTGCCCCAGCGTGATGTCGCCAGCGATCCGCTCGTTGTTCAAGTAGGCATCTATCGTCTGCGTGGACGCCTTGTAATGGAATTGAAAGCGATTCCACCATTCTCCCAGTTGCAGCGAATCTGCCACGACATCGTAGCCACCGTTGTCGTTTCCCGCTCGCAAACTCCAATGATCGCCGCCGTCGTTGAAGAGGGCGACCATGCGATGATCCCCTTCGAAATGCTTCACGAAGAAAGGTTGATTGGCGCTGCTGTGAGCACCGGTATGTTTGTAACCGATTTCAATCGCCCAGTCGTCGCTGGTGGGCATTGTGGTGGGACTTGCCTGATTCTGCGCCGCTGTCTGATATCGGGCGAAACGTGTGAGTCCCGGATGGTCGACGGTTCTCGCCGCTTGGCCGTCGAAGTCAAATCCGTTTCCCAGGAATTGGTTTGTGCCATGTCCATGGATCGCCAGATCGTCGTCCAGTGGCACGTGGAGACCAATTTCGTTCGGTTCTAACAAAACGCCAGGTGGCTGCAATCCAGCAGAACGAACTGGCTGCACCGTACCGATGGAAACGAGCATCAGCACCCCACACAGAAGTCGTCCGGTGGTTTGGTGACGGTACATCATGCCTGCTTCCAGTTCCGAATGATACTTGGCCTTGGTGTTCCGGTTGTTCAGCGATTTTAGCGGCATCACTACCGGCACAGTCAGGTGCATATCCCTTATCTTACCCTCCCTTCGAGAGGGTGAAGTGACGATACGAATTTGTCACTCAATAGGATAAAGAACGGAGTGTTTAAAGTTCCATTATTCCAAGATAACGTAGCGCTACCTTTCAGTCCAGCAAATCTATGTCCCGCTGACGCCATCCCTTATAATGAAGCGATGTAAGGTCATGTGAAATTCTAGTGGTATCCAAGGATGCTGTTATCTCTCAAGTTTTGGTTCACGATATGAAATATCTTTGAGGCCCATGGCGACACCTGACATCCAAACATTTGCCGATCAAGTTAAGGAGATTGGCTATTGTATTGTTCCGGAAGTGATTCCCGCCGCTCAGGGTGAATCGCTCCGCACGCATTTGCGGTCGGTCGGCGAAAACTTGCGTCGCGCAGAAATTCACGAGTCGCAACAGGTTTCTGCCGTCAAGGGACTTTTGAGCGTCGATCAGAGAGTGGCGAACTATGTGGCGGACGAGCGAGTGATGGCAATTTTGAGTCAGCTGTTGGGAAACAAATTGCGGATATCGTTTTGTTCGCTCATGACGAACGAACCAGGCAAAAAACGAACCGTCATGCATGCAGACTGGCCGTATAACCAGGACAGAGCATGTCACATTCCGGCACCGTATCCAGACCAGATCATGCACACGACAGCGCTACTGATGGTATCGCCGTTTACTAAAACAAACGGTGGCACGATTGTCGTTCCTGGCAGTCACCGTCGTAGTACCAATCCAACGGACCGGAAGTCCGGCATAGATCCGCTGGCCGTCCAGCCGGATGAACAACAAATCACGGGCGCGGCCGGTAGCTTGCTGCTGATGGATAGCCGTTTGTGGCATGCCGCGCCGGGAAATCGGTCGTCCGACTCTCGCATCTGTGTGGCCATCCGATACGCGCCATGGTGGCTTAATCTTGAGCCGCTCGATCCAGCATCAGAACTACGAAAGCAGTGGGTCGATGAACCGGGACTCAAGGAAAACGATCAAGCCCGTATTCCGCAGGACGCCTACGAACGTTTGCCTGCGAACGTGAAACCACTCGTCCGGCATTGGGTTGAGCGTTGAGGCTGGGTCTTACACCTCGCCAGGCTTTGTCGGCAAACGGCAGAAATAGACTCACTGAGCCGCAGACGCTAGTTTGCTTCAATGATGATTCGACTTAGCGCTGTCGTACTAGCCTTCGTTTGCGAATCGATAGCTGTAAAGCTTGGCGTTGCGAATCGTGAACCGCAGCCGTACGGGTGTGCCAAGTAGTTT
>JAKVBZ010000095.1 GCA_022448645.1 Pirellulaceae bacterium | reverse complement strand
CCCACAATGGCAGGTACATCTGCAATCAGACAGCCACGACAAATCTCAGGACACACTGACAAGTTGCAAAACGAACTACTACGGGCACGAACACGCCAGGGGATCGAGTCTCCATGGCTCACAACATAGAACCCCATTTGCCCGCGCGGACATTCTGTCTCCAGATAAACTTCACCTTTAGGAAGCTTTTGCGCCAGCTTTACCGGCACCCCCCAGTCGCCATCAGCCGTGCTGTACCGGTCCATGGCATGACGAACTAAGTCGATCGCCTGGACGACCTCGAGCATTCGCACATAAAACCGATGCCAACAATCCCCCAAGACTGCCTCACTGGGTACCGCCGGATAGGCGTGGTCATTCGGATAGTGACCATCCCGCTCGCAAATCACCTCGAACGCGTACCCGTCGTACATTTCGGTATACTGTTCTTCGCCATCCCGCCTCAGATCATAGTCGACACCGCTCCCCCTCAATACGGGCCCGGTGCAACCGTAGTCGATTGCCATTTCCCGCGACAAGACTCCGATGCCGGCCGTCCGTTTAATAAAAATAGCATTCGTGGTCAGTAGAGTGTGGTACTCCTGGATGATCGGAACGAACTGATCGAGGAACTGCTCACACTTTTGCAACCAGCCCGTGGGCAAATCGGCTGTTGCTCCACCCGGAGTAAGATAACTCGTTGTCAAACGAGCACCACACACATCTTCGAACAAGTCAAGGATCTTTTCACGCTCGCGAAAAGCATACAAAAACGGACTAAATGTGCCCAAATCAAGACCATAGGCCCCCATTCCCACGAGGTGACTGGCGATACGTCCTAATTCAGCAATGATCACACGTAGGTGCCTGGCTTTCTCTGAAAGCTCATGACCCAACAGCTTTTCGACGGCAAGAGCCCACCCCAAATTCATATTCATGGCAGCCAAGTAGTCCATACGGTCTGTGTACGGGACCCATTGCCGAGGCGTAATGTTTTCGCCAATTTTTTCTGCACAGCGGTGCAGGTAGCCAATGTGAGGCATCACCTCAGAAACAACTTCTCCGTCCGTACGCAATACTAACCGCAAAACGCCATGTGTACTTGGATGCTGAGGCCCCATGTTCACAAGCATTTCGTCAGTGCGAACGTCAAACTCAACGATCCTAGAGTCGTCAACCGTTGCCATGCTCGTACTCTTACTACCTAAACTCGAAATCTGCTAACAAAAAACTACCTAATATACAATGAAGGCCCCTTCAGAAATCCATTCCAGAGACCCATTCTAGCTCGCCATTCCCTCAAACCAACCAGTTGAAATTGCACCAGCAATTATCACCCTTGCATTCAATTACCGCCCTCGAATTCCGTGATACTCCAAAGGCATCTCATAGTCCTTCCTCAACGGATACCCAACCCAATCCTCAGGGCAAAGAATACGACGCAAGTCTGGATGCCCTACGAACCGAATTCCAGACAAATCATAGACTTCGCGCTCGTGCCAATCTGCCGTGCCCCACAGAGAGACCACACTAGGTACCTCAGGAATCTCACCCGGTTCGCCACCCTTCCAACGAGGCACAAGAACCTTGAGCACAATACTGTGCTTATGCTCAATACTGGAAAGGTGATACACCACCTCCACATGTGGATCCCAATCCGCCTTCTTCGCTTTCTTGGGATCAGGTTCGAAATAGTCGACACCCGTAATGCAATTCAGCATGCCGAAGCGCAGATCGGCTTCGTCCCGCAGGTAGCGGCCGACCTCCACCAACGCGTCCGGTGACACTTCAATCCAAGGGTCGATAGCCGTTAATTCAGCTCCAACCACACCGTCACCGAACTTCTTCTTCAAGCGAGTCAGAAACTCTTCGCCTGTCATCGATCCTCAATCTTCATGCAAATGAAAATAGCGTTCTCACTAACCCTGTAGCTTGCAACACTCCTCGCTGCAGGCCACACCGACAGCCTCACACTGACAACACCGCCTCCTCACCCACAACCTCTTCGGGAGGCGCACGGACCACCGAGGACGTATCCTGCTGAACGACAGCGCGCACCCAGTCCATAGCCCCAGTTTTCCATTCGTAAGCAAATCCTAATAACAACACAAAGAAAAAGACGCACATCGCCACGGCAGTTAAGTGTACCAGTGCATTCGATCCTTCTCGCAATTGCCGTATTGCCGATGCCGCATGCTCCGACTTGATGACCGTATCACGAACACCCAATTCACGGTGCAATCCGGTGACCGCTCCAGAAAGCTGCGTGCCCCCATCACTCGAAGTCAACAGTAAACCTTCTTCACTATCAACCTGATGCACAGCGCGACGCAGATTGACTGACTTCCCATAGACGGTGGCCCAAGGAAACATAAACGCAACCTCGACGTCAAAAACAATAAACACCAGTGCGACCACATAGAATCGCAGATCGAACTGGACAAAACTGGAGCCGATCGTCGGTTCACCACACTCGTAGATCTCCAGCTTTTCGGCATGTGGGTCGGCCGGACGCAGAAACCTCCCGATGAACAGATTGACAAGGACAAACCCCAAGCCCACTGCAGCAAACAAAGCGAGATAGGCCACAATGCCGATCGACGATGCCATTTTCTTCTCTCACTATCCTCTCAGAGTGGAATTGGATCCAGCATTCCGCTATTCAATTCGGGTGCTTTACGTTCAACATGGACAGTCTACGTACACACTGCCCACTTAGCCACCCAAACCAAGCATTGTAGGAGCCTTCAATGACTTTGCAAGCCAACTGGCCCTGAATTAGAAGCGTCGCCATCACGGGCTTACTCAATAGGGCCAGCAATCTACCCAACCAGGAAAGTCTTTCCAGCTTGCCAGAGCCCTTAATCCCACAGCCGAGCAACGCTAGTGACCAAATTCATGACAATTTCGGGCATAGAATCGCTGAGGCACCTTGTGGAAGCGGTGTTTAGACTGCCTCCCGAAGCACCAAAGCCGTTTAGTTCTCGAAAAATCGGGTTGATCCCGATGCATCATCAGCTACCGTGACAGCTGCTAAGGGCTGACGTCCAGCGAATCCGGCGTCCAGCTCGTGCCAGAACAACACTTCCGGTTCCCCCACTTTCCAACACAAATAAGCCAAACGCCCGTCCAACATAGTCGGAAAATCGACTAACCCTTCTGCCGCGCCTTTGGGTTCCACACCAAGCTCCCGCAATTCCTCAACGTATTCACGTAATTGCTGGCTGTCTTGGTCCAATTCCCTTTCGACCAGAGCAATCTCGTCGTCGTAGGGATCACCAGTCGACAACTCGCGGTTTTGAGCAACATATGCGAGACGTTGGCGCCGATCGATCACGTCCCGAGACAATCTTGCCAAATCGGACGCTATGGCACTCACAAGAGGAAGCATTGCATTGGCTTCTTCAAGTGTGAAAATTCTGCTCGGTTTGTAATCTTGCTCTTGTTCGGACATCGGCCGCTTCTTCAATGCTTTACGATTGCAGTTTTACTACGACCTTCCTGGCAATGCTAATGATGTCTCGTTGATCATGCCTATTTATGGTGCCCCGTCATTCGGTTCACACCGAACTAATTCACCTCATCTTGGTGCAAAACCACCCTGAAAAGGCGTCACGTATTACTGATTCGGGCCACCATGCACCGGCTCAATCACCATCTTGGATTCGGCGACTGCCGTTGGATTTAACGTAGCTCTTCCCCAAGCAACATTCACGGGCAGCCGTGAGTAATCCACAATGCAGCCATCACGACTGTAGCAACTCAGGTCCAAAGTCCCCCCCATAAAGATGCAATCCACCGGGCAAGGTTCGACACACAACGCACAAAACATGCATTTAGAGTAATCAATGGCATACCCGGTCAGCTTGAACCCCTTGCCATTTTCAACGCGTTCTTTGCCGATGTAGATGCAATCTACCGGGCAAGCTTTGGCACATTGGTCACAGGAGATGCAAGTCGTTAAGTCAAACCGATGGAAACCGCGATAGCGTGCGGCAACGGGAGCTGGCAACTCCGGATACTCAAATTTCTGCGTAAACGTTCCCCGGTCCTCGCGATAGGTAATCAACCAATATCGCAAAGTGATGTACATACCCTTCAAAACAGTCCGCACAGTCAGCCAAATATTGCCTAACCAGTTCCACATAAATCTAGATCCCAGCCACCAGAAGTTACGATTGAATGCGAAAGAGCTGCTCTTCGTTCGAAGCTATCCTTACAAAGCAAAAATAAAAAGGCCCTTTGCGGCCATATGTCAATTTTGAGGCTCGGGCAACCGAATGGCCGTCTTAAAATCGCCGATTTACACGGCGTTTTCTTATTCTTCAAACGTTCTCTGGGAATTATAAACACCGCACTTAACGCCGCAAGGCACCTCGGATCTGATTTCGGCAGACGACAAATTTGAATCCCAACAACGTTCCCCAAAGGAGGTGTTTTCTAGTTCCATTGGGGGGGTACACCTAATACCAGCGCAAACCCGTACTGTTTTTCGCAATCTGTGCCGCGATTGTGTCGCAAATCAGCCCAGTCCCACTTTTGAACAAAATGCTGTAAGTCATGCTTTAGTAAGGATTTTTAAGTTCATTCCAAACGCCAACAAATTGTGACGGCACCGCGATCAACCAGACACACATGGAAAAAGGGCCGAAACACCTTGCGCCAAGCAAATTCCCCCGAAAAAACACCTATTGCTTCTCACAGATTGCTTGACTCCATCATCCTGACACGTAGAGTGAAGGTTGAATCAGCGTCTCGACCACTGTGGTGGCCGGAGGTAAGACATCGTTCCCAAGAGGGAACTTTTTCGACACTTGTTGTGTCGATAAAAACAAGGAATGGTCTATGTTGGTTTTGTCTCGTAAGAAGAATGAAAGTATTGTCATTAACAACGACATTACGATCGTCGTCGTCGAGATCCGTGGCGACAAGGTCCGACTAGGCGTCGAAGCGCCCAAGGAGATCCCGGTTCACCGCCGAGAGGTCTATGATGCTATCCGCCGGGTCGAGAAGCCGGAAACCACACCACCTGGAGAACATAGGTCAACTAGCAAAGATGTGACACCTCCTGCAGATACCACGCGTCACCCCAAAAACGCCGAATAACCCGTATTCACCGGGTACTTACGGCAATATCTGGCGAGAACGTCGGTTGTCTAGCGCCGTAGCTTGGCGCACCCAATCGTCAGACATTCGCTGACCGTTCTCAAAGGTTTTCGGAGGATTTTCCAGCATGTCAATCGGCATTCAATGCCGATCTCTACTTGACGGGTTCTTCGGTTGCCCATTATACCGGTCTAGTCAATTAGCTGAAGAAACTGGCCCCGTCGTCTAGCGGTCTAGGACTCCGGCCTTTCACGCCGGCAACACGGGTTCGAGTCCCGTCGGGGTCACTTTTCTTCCAGCGAGACACGGATGCACCACCGTCCAGGCGGTTCGGAAATACCGTCGTGCGACGATTCTAGCGGTCATGACGTGTCGCATGCTTAGGGCGACAAACGACTTCCTGCTGTTCATTTGCCCAACTCCGGTGCTAATTTGGGCTGACGGTCCCGATTCCTCCAAAGAGATTTGCTTTTCATCGGTTCATCGTTTACCTATTATGAAGGGGGAGATTCCCTCACCGTCACCCTTGCGCTTGGACAAAATTCGCATGACCAAACGTTCTACGGAAACTCTGCGATCCGCACTGCCCATCCTTCTTGGATGTGGACTGATTCTCGGCTGTGGAGAGGTAGAAAATTTATCCCTTCGAGAACAGGCAGAACAAGCTTTCAGCGAAGGAGACTTGGCGTTAGCTCGGGACCTCAGCAATCATGCAATCGAAGAAGATCCTTATGATCATTACGCGTATTTGATTCGCGGTCGCAGTTGGCTGGAAGACGGAAACGTAGAGCTTGCGTTAAAGGATTATTCACAAGCAATTCGCCTCGATCCCACCGATCCCCAACCGTACTATTTCCGTGCCGATGCCTACAAACTCTTGGGAAAAGATGATAGGGCTCGAGCGGACCGCCGCGAGGCACATCAAAAAGATCCGGCTTATAAGAGGGCATTTGTTTTCAACCAGAATGAACTAGTCGCGGACATGCAACTTTCTCGGAATCTTGCCCAACAAGAGCTTGAAACCGACGCCGAAGAACTGCTGGAAAACGATGCGTCCACTGTCGCACCGGACAAAGGAAACAACAAGTCAACTCCATTTGATCTCTTCGAAGCACGGAAGAGGCTTGAGTCTGAAAAACGGGAGTCCCAGGAAGAAACGGGTTCGGACGACAACATCACTCGTAAATCGATCGCAGAACGGATTCGCGAGCACGAACTACGATCTCCCGAGCCCCGAAATGTCACCGACGACATCACCGTTGATCGCGAAAAAATCACGGATGCATCCACCCATCGTCCACAAGTTCCTTCGGGAACCACCGAATTCGAATCGTGGAAAAACGGCTTACTTCAGTTTGAGGAATCTCAAGAACTCCAGCAACGATCGAGCATTTCAAAGATCGCTGGCGAATCGAATCCCACAGACGAATCACTGTACGGCGATTCTCGATTAGGGACATCCACTTCAGAAAAAACGGCCAATCCACTCGACGAGAAACAAAAAGACACCTCGACCAGTCCTGATGAGACGCCGATAACCGTGCCGTTCCGGCGATCTTGGAAACTCTCCGGCGGCAACCCCGACTCGGTTCCAATCTCCTCGAGTCCTTTCGCAGATTCGGCTCGACGTAAGTTTAGCATCAACGGACGAGACACAGGTCCCGTCACCACTGGCCTAAACTCCCGACGTGCCAGTTCGACTGGAATCAATGGCTTGTCAGGGCCCGATTTGGCCGGATCAAGCGGCCATTCAGCCAGTAATAGAAACCGTCCAGGCGTAACTTCTCCGTATCTCAATCCGACAGGAAACTCGCCAAATCCGAGGCCTTGGAAGAGACAAACCAGGCATTCTGCAACAGGCCCCACGGCAACCGGTGAACCCACAGCGCGCTCCCGGAAGTTCCGACGCAATTTCCTGCTTCCTCAGCAAAACAAGACGAACACAGGAATTCAGTTGGGGCCGAACACGACTAGCGTTCGTAATTCTGGGCTACCACGGCCATAACGAGGATTTGAATTTAGAATTCAGGGCTTCTAGCGGTCCATAATCCTTCATCGCGCAACCTGCACCTGCCACACAACGCGCCTGGACCACTGTTTCATCAACGAAGCACACGACTTCCACCTAGCTGGTGCAACATGCTCAGATTAGGCAGCGTTTGAAATTAGACAACCTGCTGTTGCAAAACGTTAGCCAGACCCACATAGGCTTCGTGTGACTTGATGCAGACTTGGCGAAACGCTTCCGGCCGGGAAACTCCGTCCAGACGAAACGTTTCGGTATTTTCCTGAAAGAAAACTAGGTCTCCTGCCTGAAACCACTCCTGCCCTAGTTGAACCTGGATTTCGATTCGATCAAACCGATCCAAATCCACCGATTTATCATCCATTGCCATAAGCCCTCGCTGCACAACAACTCTTCGGTTGGTGAGCGTATACCGCGTGCCCACATAAGGGAGGATGCGGTAAAAATAGAGTGCTAATGCGTGAGGAATGGAAGCCAGCGCAAGCAGGTTTCCCAGGCGAAAAATGTAGGTACCTCCTCGCCAGTTGTAGAGAGTCCCCAAGAAACGACCAGACGGATAAGCCGCAATCGATGGCCATACCGTCATCACGGGAACCTCCGCCACTTCACGAGGTACGACACCAGCAATTGCACGTTTCATAGAATCCAGATTTCCCCGTCAAATGCGTGTTGGGACACTACAGAAAACAGCAAACGACACAGCCTAGCAAACCACCTGCATCTCTTCCAGGGGGACCACAACTTGGAACCTGCTGAGAGAAGCAGTAAATCGCCCCCCAACCGATGAAGTTATTACAGTCCACAGGGACAATCTACCATGAGAAAAAAACCTCAGCCCAGCCCCCACGGGCTCGATCATCCTGTACTACCACGGAATAGGGGCACCAGCAGCCCACCATTGGCAACGCAAAAAAATCGCGTGTCGGACAAGCTTGGTCGGACCTGAAAACCCCTCAGCCGGCGAACCAACGAGCCAAGTCACTCTCAGTGGTGCTTCGTCAGTCTGCAAGAAAGCATGGACAGTCGGTCCTGTCGGCCGTCCACCATGTCCAGATTCAGCATCACGACGTCCCTGGCAGCTTGCTGGACAGGTATTCGATAGAGAATCTCACACCTCGTGTCAGCTACGAAACTTGGCTTCCAAAACTCAATGCCAATTTCACGCTCACCTTCAAGGCCGGTACAGTTGAGGACAACTAAAAAACAACTCTGGGGTGTGGTCATCAGTCCCCATCTCGCGTGCTGTGAGCCTCCCTAAGCCTGTTTTCCGCGGGCCACCAAGCGACGGCGGTACGGACGCAGGCCCGTTGTCGAACTGAAAGGCACACCGCTTCGGGAAACGACTGGTCCCAAGAACAAGAAACAAACATCCGCAACTCGACAGGTTGTTTCCAGAAAGTCAGCCAGTGCAAAAACTGAGTTACTCGTGGTGGAGCGGTCCATGAGGAATGTGCATCTTGCCGTACTCTCCCCGAATACGGTTGCCCGTTCCAAATTCCCCAACGGGTCAACGCCAGAAGACAGCTAGACAATGCTGACGTTGCCCCGGCTCATGGTGTCACACTCAAGATTCGTCTTCGGTATCCCTCATCCGATAAGCAAATTCTCGGAGCTCTCGGCCCTTGTTACTATTGGGCGTGCGACGAATCACCTCGTTGAAATCTTTGATTGCTCGCTCATAATTCCCCAGCCTCAAATATGCGGCCCCACGATTAGAATAAGCCAACACATAAGTCGAATTGGCATTGATACTATCTGAAAACAAACGAACCGCTCCGACGTAGTCTTCGTTCGTCATGTGAACAATACCCGACCAGAAAAGTGCTCGAGAGTCTCGTTGGCCAGTCCGTGGACTTCGCACATTGGAAAAGTCACGCAGGGCCAGTCCCATTTCATCTTGATAGTAGTAGACGATTCCCCGTCGAAAACGGGCTTCGCCAGACCCAGACAGGCGGATGCATTCAGCAAACGACTTGATGGCCTCATCATACTGCAACAAATGTCGTTGCGCCGTACCCTGCAACAAATACGCATCAGCAAATTGATCATCGCGTGCCAACGCACTGACACAAGCATCTAGAGCCGCTTGGTAGTGCTCATCTCGCTCTTCGTCCGACTGGTATTTGGCCAATTCAATGCGTGCGCTGGCCATTCGAGCGTAGAGCTCCGGGATCCTTTGGAAATCAAAAGCAGGAGGTGGTCCATCTTCCTCATGTTCCGCTTCCAATGCCTCTGCCTTCTCGATCATCGCCTCAAGCGTCACGATCGTGTTGGTAAATTTGGAAATCAACTCATCAGGGGCACTCGGATACGCCAAAGCCAACTCGATGGCACTTTGAAAATAGGCAGCTGCCAACTGATCAGCGTTTTCAAAACTTTCTGGGGCGAGCTCCGTAGCGAATTCGAGGTCGGACACAGCCTTCGTCATGTCTCGCACAAGCATCTGTCCCAATCCACGTTCGAAGTAAGCATCCGAGAGTTCCGCTGCAATCTTTTCTTGGTGTTCTGCGAAATCATCATTTGCCATTAACTCACTGAGTTTTTCAACGACCGTCGACAAAGCACGGATCCCCTTAGGAACGTTGGCTGCCGCTTCTAAGTCCCCTAGTTGAGACTCTTTTGCCCCCTGTTTTATCAATGCAGCCCCATAATTTTTGAGAAACTCCGTCTGGCCAGGTATGAGTTCAACGGCTCGACCAAAATCCAATACAGCCTCATTGAACTTTTCGATTTCCAAGAACACTTTTCCACGTTCGTTCAAGGCAAACGGGTTTGGCGTCGCCGAAGCGTTGACCGCGCGATCCAGTGACTTGAGAGCAAGGTCATAGTTTTCAATTTCGGCAAAGGCTTTACCTCGTCCGACCAATGCGGCAATATTATTTCGCAGCTGCGGTACACTCAGGACGGCCGAATATGCTTGTATCGCCTCCAAGAACTGGCCAGCTTCCAACAATTGGTCGGCTTGAGCCAATACCTGTTCTGGAGTCCGTTGACTAGCCTCTCCTTCGGATGCAGTAGGCGCAGCCCCGCCCAAATCACTCGGTTGATCTAGGTCGTCACTCACTTCATTTCCGGCGTTCTCCAAGTCTGAGAACAAGTCATCGGTGCCATCCTGCCCCATGGCAAAACCGACCCAACACAAATGAAGACCAAGACAGCTGGCTAACAACAACGAAGCTTTAAAGGGCGTCAATCGCAGAAACATCGCTTTGCCTCTCGCAAACGGTGAAGAAATTGCTCGAAATATCGTTCTTCAATTATAGGTTCCGTTTTGCCGCGTCGCCAAAGTTGTGCAGGAATACCTACGTCGAAAACCAGTCATATTCATGTTCATGTCCAAAATCCCTAGACAAGCCCGTCATACAGAGACAATGAGAAAAACCGGCACTTTCGGACATTTCGTCATAGCTCAAAAAAGCGGGCCTATCGATAGGATCATTGACACGAAGTCGCTCATCCGACCACTTACGGCAATGTGCATCCTCCGCGGACTCTTCGAAGTCATTGACGCACTGTCAGGCTGGGACTTCTACGTAAACAAACGCATTAAGAAATACTGTTTCAATTCGGACGCAGTAGCCCCAGAATCATGATTCGATTTGTGGAAAGCGTGACGATGTGGATCGGGCTATTGAGCGTCGTCTGGTACGAGCATTCCAAATTGAACGTCACGTCGTGATCGAATCGTTGCCCCACTCAAGCAATATTGCCCCACTCAAGCAATAGCAGGCTGCGTGCTGGCCCGACAAATGCAACATGGGCCAGCTAAGAATGCGAAATGCAGGATGGTGGACCGCTAGAAGCTGTAAACTGTGAGCAGGAACCCCAACCAAGCAGCTACCCCCCTAGGATTCGAACCTAGACTGACGGAACCAAAATCCGTAGTGCTGCCATTACACCAGGGGGTAGTGTTTACGGGTGGAAATCCTGCAAGCACGGTTAAAAGCGCTTGCCAGCTTACGGTTTTTTTTCTCGGTTCACAACCGCGAATGAGAGCTGTTCCAGCTCGATGGCGAGATCAACGCCTACAACACATAGTCCTGCAGGCTTGACAAGCGTGACAGGCGCGAAATTGACAATCCCCTCGACACCAGATTGAGCTAATTGATCTGCTGCCTGTTGAGCCGCCTTGGCAGGAACCGCGATCATCCCTAAACGAATCCGCTCCTTCCTGACAATTTCCTGCATGTCTTCCACGGCAAAGACTTCGATCCCCTCGATTTGACTACCGACTTTCGCCTGATCCGCATCAAAAGCAGCCACCACCCGAAATCCCTGATTACCGAAGCCACGGTAACCCAGCAAGGCTCGGCCTAGATTACCTACCCCTACAATCGCAACCGGCCACTCTTGATCGGTGCCCAAAATGTTGCGAATAGCCGACACTAATTCCTCGCAACGGTAGCCCACGCCAGGATATCCAAACTGGCCAAAATGCGCCAAATCTTTTCGTACCTGCGCATCGGTAAACCCCAACAACTCACCAAGCTGGGTAGAGCTTGTGGTGTTATGGCCATTTCGCATGAGTTGCTGCAATTCCCGCAAATACAAACTCATACGATTCACGACGGCCTTGGGCACCTGGTCCTCGGGGGACATCTCCGTCATGCCAAAAATTCCTCTCAGAGGTCATTCGTAACGCCAATGTACATTACGACACCCCGCTCAACATCTCCAGCCCCAAGAGCACGAGTGAAAAGCTTCCCCGAACGTCAATTCTCCCCAAGAAGTTCCATTGTAACGAATACTTACATTTTTCTTATTCTCTCGATTCAACCTAAAGATTTCTTCTTATCCAATCTGTCCAACTAAAGCTATCACCCCATCTTGACGATGTTTCACCACAATGGCCCATGCCATCGATCAAGATGCTCAATCTAGGTCAGAACAAACAAACAGGGAAAACATTGGGAAATCTCTCGGTTTGTCGCTTCTGCAAAGTTGTTCATCTGAATGAAACGCCAAGCTTTAACCAGGTAAGTAGAGGGAAAACCCTGCTATCGCCCAACTAGTCCCCCTCCAGTGTTGTGTTTTAGGAGACCGCAGAATGAACACTCTTCGAAGTGCAACGATACTTGCAGTTCTGGTCACTGTGATGTCCGTCGATACGGCCTTCGGATCGTATGCGGGTGTCGCGAGTTACCGGAATTGTGCATCCTGTTGTGCACCAGCCGGGTATTCGTGCTGCCAAAAGTGCTGCTATACGGTGATGAAGCCGTGTACCCAAATCATCTATGACAAGCAACAGGTCACTTGCTATCGCACTGTGTGCGAAACTGTGTGCGAAGAAAAAACAATCGACTGTGTTCGTTATGTCCGTGAAACTTGCTACCGCGATTGCAAGTACACGGTTTGCAAGCCGGTATATGAAACACGTTACCGGACATGCAACTACACTGTGTGCAAGCCCGTCTGGGAAAATAAAACCCGCACCATCAACTACACCGTCCTCAAACCGGTCTGGGAAACCAAAACCCGCACCATCAACTACACCGTGTGCAAGCCGGTCTGGGAAACCAAAACCCGCACCATCAACTACACCGTGTGCAAGCCCGTCTGGGAAACCAAGACGCGGACCGTCAATTACACTGTATGCAAGCCAGTGCAAGAAACATGCTACCGCACGGTTTCCCATACGGTTCGTAAGCCGGTCCACTACACACGGACGATCAATGTCAAGTGCGGCCATTGGGAAACTCGAACTCGTGAAGTACCTGGCCCTGTGATCCGTCGCAAGGTCCAAAAGCCTGGCCGCTGGGTGTTCGATCCTTGCACATGCCGCTGCTGTTATGTTCCCGGAAAGTGCCGCGTTGTTTGCTGCCAATCCCCGCCGCGACAAATTTGCTGTAAGGTTTGGGTACCAAAGACAGTTCAACGCACCATCAATTGCGTCCGGTACGAATGTGAAGTCGTATGCAAAAAGGTACCGTATACGGTCTGCCGTATGGTCCCTGAGTGCCGCACCAAAACCTGCTGCTACAAAGTCTGCAAGATGGTTCCTGAGTGTCGCACCAAGACCTGCTGCTATCGAGTCTGCAAGATGGTCCCCGAGTGCCGCACCAAGACCTGCTGCTACAAAGTCTGCAAGATGGTCCCCGAGTGCCGCACCAAGACCTGCTGCTACAAAGTCTGCAAGATGGTCCCTGAGTGTCGCACCAACACCTGTTGCTACAAAGTCTGCAAGATGGTCCCCGAGTGTCGCACCAAGACTTGTTGCTACAAAGTCTGCAAGATGGTGCCTGAGTGCCGCACCAAGACCTGCTGTTACAAAGTCTGCAAGATGGTCCCCGAATGCCGCACCCGCAAGGTTCCATATAAGGTATGTCACATGGTTCCGGAAACGTGCACCCGCCGTGTTCCTTACACGGTTTGCCGTCCGGTTCACACCAAGCGAACCATCAAGGTTCCACGTGTGATCACCCGCAAGGTTCCTTACACGGTCACGCGATGTGTCCCGCGATGCGTGACCAAAAAAGTCCCAGTGAAAGTATGCTGTCCCCTACCGTGCTGTTGTGGCTAGTGCCTGCAGAGAACTCTCTACGGTCACAAAGACATAACCACGGATTGGGTACTAGTTAATGGTCGACGGCCCGAGCCACATTTGGTTCGGGCCGTTTTTTTATGCGCCCCGACAACGATCGAACAATTTGGGCTAAAGCCTCGAACATCCATTCGTTCGCACGAGTCGCCAGAGAAAAAACTCCAACATTACGAAGTCATAGAACGCGTGTGCGATCATGGGCACCAACAGGCTATCGGACAACATTAGCAAGATCGCGAAATAGGCACCTATGGCCGTCGCCACCCATAAGTAGGCTCGTGTGATCGCGTGAGCAAAACCAAATAACAAACAGGATACAAGAAATGCGACGAGCATCGCCCCAGTGATTCCACCTTCGCCTCGAACGGCGTCAAACATCACGCCACGGAAGAGAAGCTCTTCGCCAACTCCCGCCAACAACGATATCAAAGCAACTTGCCACGTCGAACACGTATAGAACACCTCTGCCACAAGCTTGTGGACGATAAATCGAAGATGGCGCAACGGCCGCAATCTTGATCGCTCCAGAGCCCAGGCCGCCGAAAACATGGGCAATGTCGCTAACATTCCCCAAATCAGATCTCGGCCAAACTGCTCTGGTGTGACCAAACGTTCCCAGGCCTGGCTAGGTCCTTGGTAGTTCAAAAACCAGGCGATGGCCAAAGCCAAGACTCCCAAGCCCAACTCAACAGCTGCCAGCGAGGGAAAAACCATATTTGCCTGCTCAATTTCTGAGGGCTCAAGCTGATCAGGGTGTTGTTGCATGGCTAAGGAGGATCACCTGATTGACGACGAGTTGACACACTGTTAGACTCACCAGCTTATTTTTGTGGAACGTCATCGAAAAGGTGCATTGAATCATGGCGAAAAAGAAAACGTCCTCACGTCGTCGACGCCAAATCTTCTATTTCGGTCAAACTCGTACGGATGGCAATGGAACTCAGAAGACCCTCCTTGGCGGAAAAGGTGCCAATTTGGCGGAAATGACCAGTATTGGACTGCCTGTCCCGCCAGGTTTCACGATTACGACCGAAGTTTGTGACCAGTATTACCAAGGTGGTGCCAAACTTCCCAAATCGCTGCTTCCAGAAATCCGCAAGAACGTTGCAATCTTGGAACGCGAATTGGACAAAAAATTCGGCGACGCACGCAATCCTCTTCTCGTTTCTGTGCGTTCTGGTGCAGCGGTTTCCATGCCGGGCATGATGAATACCATCTTGAACCTTGGGCTCACCGATCGTTCCGTCACCGGATTAGCTACCGCGACCAACAACCAGCGGTTCGCATACGACGCCTATCGCCGGCTGATCAACATGTTCGGCGACGTTGTGATGGGTATTGAACACGAACATTTTGAAGCTGCATTTAGCAAAATCAAGAATAAGTATAAAGCGAACCAAGATACAGACGTTCCAGCAGACGGCATGGTGGCACTCTGCGAAGCTTACAAAAAGGTATTCCGCAAACACGTTGGCAAAGACTTTCCGCAAGATCCCTACCAACAGTTGCAGTTGGCCATTGAAGCGGTTTTTGGCAGCTGGAATACATCTCGAGCTGTTCGGTATCGGGAAGTCGAAAACATTCGTGGGCTCCTGGGAACTGCGGTCAATGTACAAAGCATGGTGTACGGCAATATGGGGGATGATTCGGGCACCGGCGTTGCATTTACCCGCGATCCTTCGACTGGAAAGAACAAGTTCTACGGCGAGTTTCTAGTGAATGCCCAAGGAGAAGATGTAGTGGCAGGCATTCGTACTCCGCAGCCCGTCGACCAGATGCCGAAATGGAACAAGAAGGTCTATCAACAGCTCTTGGAAATCAAGAAGACGCTCGAAGACCATTACCGCGAGATGCAAGATATCGAGTTTACCATTGAAAAAGGTAAACTCTTCATGTTGCAAACCCGAACAGGAAAACGTACTGGTGCGGCTGCCGTCAATATCGCGTGTGACATGGTCCGTGAACGACTAGTCGATCAACGTGTTGCTTTGCAACGCATCCCTGCCGGCGATCTTACACAATTGCTGTTGCCTAGCTTCAATCCGAGTGCAAAACGCAGTGCAAACATACTAACGAAAGGCTTACCGGCGTCACCGGGAGCTGCTGTAGGCCGTCTCGCCTTTTCGGCAGAAGAAGCCGTTGAGCGAACGGCAGCAGGAGAACAGGTACTGTTGATACGCAATGAAACTAGCCCCGAAGACATCGACGGTATGCACTGCGCTGCGGGGATTCTAACGAGTACCGGCGGCATGACTAGCCATGCCGCCGTCGTTGCCCGTGGCTGGGGACGCTGCTGCGTTGCCGGAGCAGGAGAAGTCGAAATCAACGAGCGTGGCCGAAAAGTCAAGATTGGTGGAAAAACATTTAGTCACAAGGATACGCTGTCCATTGACGGGTCAACTGGGGAGGTCATGACTGGTACCGTTGCTACGGTATCACCCAAATTATCGGGAAATTTTGCGAAAGTCATGAAGTGGGCAGACAAGTATCGCCGTTTACGGATCCGTACGAATGCAGATACGCCCGATGATGCCAAACGCGCCCGCGAATTTGGTGCCGAAGGCATCGGATTGTGCCGTACAGAACATATGTTTTTCGAAGGAGCAAGGATCGACGCCATGCGTGAAATGATCCTGGCCGACAACGAGTCGACTCGCAAAAAAGCCTTAACGAAACTCCTGCCATTTCAACGAAAAGACTTTGCCGGGATTTTCCAGGCAATGAAAGGGTTGCCTGTTACCATCCGACTACTGGATCCGCCCCTCCACGAGTTCTTACCTCATGATGCTAAAAGCCAAAGTGAACTCGCCAAAACGCTCGCCGTCTCGCCCGCTACCGTCAAATCCCGTGTGGCTCAACTAAGCGAAGCCAACCCCATGCTGGGCCATCGAGGATGCCGTCTAAGCATTACTTATCCAGAAATCCTTGAAATGCAGGTCACCGCGATCGTCGAAGCAGCCATTCAGTGCCGCAAGAAAAAGATCGACGCTCGTGCCGAAATCATGATCCCACTCGTCGGCAGTCGATCCGAACTACGAAAACTTCGTAAATTGGCCGAACAAACCATCGCATCAGTCAAAGAAAAAAAGAAGTTCACTGGCAAACTGGACATTCTTATCGGCACCATGATCGAGGTACCACGGGCTGCCTTGACCGCAGACGAAGTGGGCCAAGAAGCTGATTTCTTTAGCTTCGGTACCAATGACCTTACCCAATTGACCTTCGGTTTTAGCCGGGACGACGTCAACACCTTCTTACCAGATTATCTGTCACAAGAGATTCTCGAACAGGATCCGTTTCAGTCGTTAGACGCGTCGGGAGTCGGACAGCTCGTTGCCATGGGCTATCAAAAGGGTCGTAGCACCAATAAGCGACTTAAAGTGGGAATCTGCGGTGAACACGGCGGAGATCCAAAGTCCATTGCATTTTGCGAAGACGTTGGACTTGACTACGTTAGTTGTTCACCATTCCGGGTACCGATTGCTCGATTGGCCGCTGCCCAAGCCGTCCTGGCCAAAAAATAGCGATGTAACGCACGATTGCTGGAATGGAATGAAGCAATTACTCGTAGCCTGGGGAGCACCCGGTCTGCGCCAAGAGAAGATCAATTTCCAGACCGAACCCATCTTTTCCTCACCTTTCGATTGTCTAATTTACGATGGTTCCCAACACACCCAACTTTGTCACACATCTGGAATGCAGCCTCGACGGCGACCATTATGCGGCAAACGAACCCCACAACCTTTCACGGGCCAACAAACCTCTTTTAGTTCGTTACGATCTTTCGGCCCTGGCTGCTGCCGTCGATCAAAATGAATTG
>JAKVBZ010000094.1 GCA_022448645.1 Pirellulaceae bacterium | reverse complement strand
CAAAACGGTGGACATGCAGGTCTGACGATCTTCAGGGAGCCTGTGTGAAATAATCTGGCTAAGCATCCACTATCAGATCTTGGGACCTTAACGATCACGACAATAAAGGGATAGGGAAATCAGCGCCTAGTTCGCCCAGATCTGTAAAAGCAAAAATTAAGATTCCATTTTTTCATTCGGATCTATACAATAATGGGTAACTCTCAATTGGCAATTCGTATTGCTGTTCTTTGTCACGAGGTTATCTCATGCTTCAAATTCTGGGTCCCCAAACTCGAATGTGTGACGGTGTGTCAAGACGCCAATTCATGCAAGTGGGTGGATTCGCAATGTTTGCCGGGATTCCCACGTTGTCACTAGCAGACGTCTTGCAGGTCGAAGGGTTACAAAGTTCTTCATCCAACAAAGCAGTCATTCATGTGTTTCTCGGCGGTGGGCCACCGCACCAAGACATGTGGGATATCAAGACCGAGGCCCCCGCTGAAATGCGTGGACCTTTTCAGGAGATATCGACGGCCGTACCCGGCATTCGCATCGGTGAAATGTTTCCACAGATTGCCGGAATGGCTGACAAGTTCACATTTATCAGGAGCATTGTTGGTTCCGATGGCCGTCACTGCGGTTTTCAATGCAATAGTGGAAGACGGCATCGCGAGCGAGTGAGTGGTTCCCATTGGCCAGCGGTTGGTCCAGTGGCAGCCAAACTGCTCGGCCAACGTCGTCCTGGAGTGCCCCCTACCGTTGCCCTGGCTGAAAAAACAAGACACGGTCCCTGGGCCGATCCCGGTCGTGCCGGTTTTCTTGGAGAAGCCTTTGAGCCCTTCAAAGCAGCGGGCGGTGGTACCGCTAACTTGAGCATTCGCGACTTGAAAGTCGATCGCTTCGCCGCTCGTAAGATGCTGTTGGAAAATCTCACTCAGCGCAATGCGTCAGCCGATAACAATGGTGACACGTTGGGCACTTACCAACAGCAGGCATACGACATTCTCAGCTCCAATCGTTTGGCAGATGCCTTCGATGTATCGCTTGAACCACAGGCGGTGCAGGAGCGATATGGAACCGGGAAGCCTTATAAATTCCAATATGACGGTGCTCCGACCGTAAATGATCAATTGCTCATTGCTCGGCGGCTGGTCGAGGCAGGCGTCCGGGTGGTGACATTAAGCTACGGCCGCTGGGATTCACACGGTGACAACGAAGGGCTTGTTCGGGACCACGGTCCGAAACTCGACCAATGCGTTTCGGCACTTGTCGAAGACCTGGAAGAGCGCGGCATGCTGGACGATGTGACGGTCCTTGTTTGGGGCGAGTTTGGTCGTACACCAAAAATCAATGCTGGCGGGGGCCGCGATCACTGGCCTCGAGTCAGTTGTGCGCTGCTCGCTGGCGGCGGCATGAAAACGGGCCAGGTGATAGGCTCGACGACAAAGGATGGCGGTACTGCCAAAGATCGCCCCGTCCACGTGCAGGAAGTCATCGCCACGGTGTACCACAATCTTGGCATTACAGTAGACGATCCACGCTTTGTGGTTCATGACCATTCGGGTCGGCCTAACTTTTTGCTTCCGGGTGAACATCGGTCGCCCATGCGAGAACTCGTCGGCTGATGACGCATGGTAGTCAGGCATTGGCTGCCATGGATGCGCCACAATCCTAGTACGACACCGCAACGCTGAGTTGGCAGAAATCACAAAACATTTGGCATGGTGACGGTTCAAATTTCAGATCTCGTTAACCATATGCTACCCTCCCCACTTCTTCCTCATGTTCCACTACGGTACCTGCTATTGGCGACCTCCCAATCCGCCACGAGACGAACATCGATTTCACCTCAAAAAGATCAAGAACGAACTCGGGTTTGATCTGGTCTATCTCCGACTGTTGTGGAATTGGCATAACCGACGCCCCGGTGAATTCCTCTTTGATGAGGTGCATGAACTATTCGACATTTGTGAGGACCTTGGGCTGTCCGTGGTGATACAACTCAACCTCGAAACAGCTCCCTACTGGCTGGAGATGGCGCATCCCGAATCACGATACGTCAATGCTAACGGTCGAGCCATCGAATTGGGCGCCCAAGAAGCCACTCCCTCTGGCGGTCACCCTGGACTCTGCTTTCACCATGCAGAGGTCGTGACTGCTGCCGAACAGTTTATACGTCGCCAAGTAAAAGAATTCACCGACCACAAAAACTTATTCGGTATCGATGCCTGGAATGAACCACATAACGAGCCGGCTTGGTGCAACAACATGTGGGGCAATGCTGGTGACAAATTATTTTGCTATTGCCAGGGATCTCGACGCGCTTTTCGCAACTGGTTACAGCAACGCTACGGTAGCCTGGATGTTTTCAATAAAACCTGGGGACGTGCCTACACAGACTTTGAACAAGTACAGCCCCCTGTGCTCGGCGGGACCTACGCCGATTGGCTGGACTGGATGCGGTTTTGGCACGAAGAATTACAAGCCAATTTACGTTGGCGCGTCGAGGTGATTAAAGACATAGCTCCGGAGATAACGGTGATGAGCCATTCCGGTGCTGTTCCGCCCACGATTCCGCGGGCAGGTGCCATGATCAACAATTTCAATTTTGCTGCAGAAGTAGACATGTGGGGGACCAGCTTTGCGCCCCAAGCCTTTGGTTGGAACCTGGCTACCTGTGCACAGATCATTGAGCTGACGCGTTCAGCAGCACGTGATAAACCATTCTGGATCAGTGAGATGCCGGGTGGCGCTGCAAACGTTCGTGGATTTCGAGCCACGCGGATTCCACGTCCCAAAGATTATTTCAAATGGAATTGGCTATCCGCAGCGCTCGGGTCTCAGGGAACGGTCCATTGGTGCTATCTGAGCGAGCGCACGGGCCAGGAATCGCCACGATACGGCATGATCCGCCCTAACGGTGATCACACACCCCGTAGTCTCGAAGCGGCCCGCACTTGCGCCTTGCTCAAGAAGTACGACGACATACTCGATCATGCCCAAGTTCAGACTCAAGTCGCCATCCTCTACGATCCCGACAATTCATCGCTCCTGTACGCCATGGAGCTAGACGATTTTCTCTATGGCGAATCACACAATGGATATTACCGAACCGTGTGGGCAGCCGACCTGCTGGCACGCTACATAACCTACGACAACCTGTCAGATATTCACGAAAAAATACTCATCGTGCCCATGGCGATGACCATGAGTGAAGACATAGCGGATGCGATCGCCGACTTTGTTTACGCCGGCGGAATCTTGATCACGGATGCACTCACCGGCATGTATGACGAGCGCGGTTGGCTGAGACCTACCGTTCCCGCAGGTAAACTGGCCGCCGCTGCGGGAGTCGTCGAAGGCGAGCCCATTTGTTCCAGCCCCGACACCAGCTTGTCAATTCCTACCGCAGATGGAGCCATTCGTAACGAGGTTAGCGAAAACCTGGTACCGCTGGATTCCATCTACTGTGGTCCACCGATTTCATTCAGCTCACCAATCTCTGCCCAAATCCCCGCCCATGGATATGTGGTTCCTTTGAATCTGCAGGGCGCTCGCGCCATTGGCCATTATGAAGAAGAAGGCATCGTGTTGGCCTCGCAGCACGAATATGGCCAGGGCCAAGTCTACTATTTCGGCACCTTCATGGGCCTGGCGCTCAGCAAAGGTGTCGTCGACGCACACCGGTTAGTAACAGAAATTTTAAATCAACATGCCTCACCAGTTCTCCGAGGCAAACGGCTACGGCCCCGTTTAATCGACGGCCAGGAACGCGCCATTCTGGCTGTGTTCAACGATCACTTGCGTGACGAAATCAGTGAAAGTGTTTCCATACCCCAACGATTTTGCACCGCACATAACATTGAAGACGATACGGAGCTGAAAGTCCTAAACGGTTCGATCATGGTAACCGTCCCTCCCGACGCCGCGGTGGTATTCGCATTAACGCGTTAGTCCTTCCATCACACCCGAGCCGCGTTTTCTGCGTCCCAGTTTTCTGTCGTCGATCTTTCTGACTAGAGTGCATTTCCAAACGACGGTCACCCGATACCTGAGTGGTAAAGTGGCGCTCACGCGATTGTTCCCGAGCACTCGCAGATCACCGTTCCCGGTTGCATTACCAGGTAGCCTTCCCAGGGACGATCTGGTGTTACCAAAGGGTTGTTTGGATGTTTGCGGGGTCGATGTAAAGTCCGCCACACTTGAGACATCTCATCCAGCAGATGATCATCGACAAAAAGATGGACGCCAGGTCGGAGTTCGATGGCGGTAGGATCGACTGCCGACACGACGCGCGCACCAATCACCAACACAAGGAGACTGCCTATCATCGTCAAGCACTGCAGTGGATCGAGTCGTCGACATTTGTCCCTACCGACCATACAACAGATAGTCCGATCTGCCGCGAATCGAGATGTTTCTCTTCCTAAATCGGTACAGGCAGGAATGGTTACAGGGCCAGGCGCCGTGTTTACCAAGCTATGCTCCTTGATATGTTGCTTCTAAAACTTCAGAAATTTCTCTGTAGTACGAATCCCTATGGCTGCATCTTTCAATGGTAATCGATCCGGTAGTCTACACCATTGATTCGAATGGTCTCACCGTCTGGCCCTGTCGATGAGATGGCAATCTGATTGAGGCCATACTGCATGGGCGCATTTCGGAACATGATCACATTCCTGTCGATCACGCTACTGGTCATGGCTTGTCCATTGACAGTGACCACCAATCGCAAGGCGGGATCCATTTTTTGTAAAGTCACAGTGAGTGTTTCACTCGCAATCACATCCGCATTTCGAGCATTTTCCAAATCGTCACCAATTGTCAATTGCAGCTCAATCTTTTCTCCGACGGCAAGCGATGCGGGCAACTGCATCTCGCCTCCAATCTTGTGCATCGGCGGCCAGGTTTCCTCTGCCGTCTGACGTCGCATGTCACGAGTAATGAAGTAGTGTTTGTCATGCTCAGTCAAACAACCAGCTTCCCCTATCTCTTGTAGAGGTTGTTTGTGTTCTGCAAGGAATGGCAACTGAGGCGAATGGGCGTCGTAGTTAAACAAATAGATCCCTGTCGCGCCTTGAGCGTAGTATCCGTTGGCAGCCGCTCGCAGCATTTCGGCCGAGGCTGTTTCCGTGTGTTGCAATCCGGTGACACTCAATTCCAAACCGGCGTAAATATTGCACGACGTCCCCTGAGCCAGATCGACATAGTCCGACACATGCGCATTCATATCCAAATAGCCTGTGTGCATCGGGATGACGTAATCAACCAGCTCCTCTTGGATCCACGTGGCCACATCGAGCCCCACCAGGTCCGCGCGTTTCAAGGTTTGTGGCACGCGCACCGCCAGAACGATCTGCCGATTTTTGACCTGACCAATTTCATGCAAACGTTCTCGTATCCTACGAACAAACTGTGTCAGCAACGGCTGGACACGGTCACGTTCCCCACGACGAAAAAAGTAAGGCGCACGCTGGAAATCGAGCTCAAAACCGTCCACGTCATACCGCTGACAGACTTCTTCAATGATCGCAAATCTGTGATCACGAACCTCTTGGAGACCGTAGTCCATAGCCCAGGTATAGTCGAGTCGTGCATCTTTATAGTGGTCCGGCAAATCACCGCCGATCCGCACATTGTTTTCTTTTTCCCACTTGCTCCGTAGCGATGGCCAAATATCAGCGTGATCTTTGTGCACGTCATTCATTCGCAGGCTTGCCCAAAACTTCATCCCATGATGGTGAGTCCGTTCGGACCACATCGTCATTGGGTCCAGCCCCTGATCCACCAAGGCGCGGATATTGTCAGCGGCCTGTCGAAATTCCCGTTCACGTTCCAGAAACTCACCCTGATGGTGCTGGCCATAATATTCCGCCACGTCACTCCGATAATAGAATTGATCATCACTGTGATTGATGCAGGCAATAAACACGTCGACTTGTGTGTCGGACAGATCGTCGATCAGATCGTCTAATCCTCGAGCAATTGTGCCGGGCTGATATTTATAGAATGCCGCGGCTCCGCCATCAGAGTTAAATAAGATGCGTGGTACCTCGGGACGGGCTGCTGTTGTCTGCTCTGGTTGTCGCAAAAACTGGAAAGAATAAAGCTTGGTATCCCGCATCACAAAACGCAGCTTTACCGGCGTGCCAGCCAGCCGACCGACATCTTCATTGCCACGCCAACTGGCTCGCACACGAATGTAATTACCGTTGATTTCGTCGGCATCGCTCAACGAGAAACCTGCGAGGGGCTCGTTCTCTAAATCAAGCAACTCCACCCGACAAATACCGCCCGCACTGGTGTCGACATTCAGCTGCAGCCGGTTTCCTGAAAAAATCACGGGCCGCGTAATCAGTTCTCCCCCGGTGTACGCTGTGTCGGCCGACATGAAACCGTCCAGGCGAAGAACGGCACGTCCACGCGCACCGTTACTTTTGATCATGGACTGTTCCTTGTGAGAGACATCCAATCCAGCGAAGTAAAACCACAGTTCGTCTCCGACACGGATAGCATTCCCGTCCGGCCAGATCGTGCTACTCCAAAAGGTGCCCTTCGGTCCTAAGCGGATAAATGGTTTGCGTTCCGGAGGTTTGTGCCAAGTCACACCATCTCGGCTGGTCATGAGCTGAACGTCTATGGTGGATGGCAACTGCACATGCAGGCCCGACCACCAGCGACGGGTCATGTCGAATTTCCAGTGATAGTAAGCGTTCGGTAGTGCGATGTAGGCGTTAGAAGCTTCGGCGTACTTACTGACATTTCCACCGTAATAGTCCAACCGCGACAATCCTTCAGGTGAATTTGCGTGGTCTATTTCGTCTGGTTGGATTACAACCGATTCTTGACCCCAATTCAAAAAGTCACTGGAGATCGCTCGGCCGACCTTCAAGACCAATCCTCGAGACGCTTTCCCGTTGTTATACAACTGTCTGTAATAGGCGCGATCGCCATCGTCACGATGAATCACTCGTGTGTATTGAACATATTTTTCGAGCTGATCGTCCCAAAATACCGAGAACTGTGTGTCGTTCTTACCTGGATTGACTTTCCGAGGACGAAGCAAGCGCCAGTGAATCCCGTCCGGCGAAGCAAAGGCATATTGAGCCTTGGGCAAACTCTGTTTCACATTGTCCGGTGTTGGACCACGTTGTTCCGTGCCACCTTTGCCCACCGGTGACACTTTGGCGAACATTTTGTACTTCTCGTCCGAGCTCTTGGCAGCCGGATCGATAAACACACATGCGCCTTCCATCTCAGAAAAGATGTAGGGCAGATCATCATTAGGAAAAATGATGTTATTTTCACGAGACCCGTTCCACTCAAACAGTCCCAGATTGGGCTTACGCCAATGAATCCCGTCGTCGGACTCAGCATAACAGATGATGCGTTGATACGGTTTCTTCCAGATTGCCCCGTATTGCTTCTTGATCGACTTGCCGTTTGCGTCATCTGGGACAAAGTGATTCGGCAGTGCAGCATAGTACATGCGGAACAGGTCACCGTCCTTAATAACACATTGCCGCATGTCGAGAATGCCGGTGCCCTCCCACGGTTTGTCCTGCTCGACAAGACGTTCGCCGGTTACGTGTGCCGGATTCATGGTCATCTGGACGTTCCGCATAGATTCCACCAAGTAATCATCGCGGCCATCATCGGTCCAGGGCCCGAGAAAAAGTTGTTTGTCCGATCCAATTGGCAAAGGTCCACCCTGGTAAGTCACCTGGATGTCGTCGAGATACACGACCGCGTCTCGTCGGTTCGGATCTAAAGCGGTTCCTGGTTCAATTTCAATCAGGCGAATCGTTTCACTACCGTCGTCATTCTTTCCTAACTGCAACGGCCCACTTTTCGTTTCGTCCACCGCGTATTCATAGGTTCCCGCGTCGATATCCATCCAGATTTGCCAACGTTGCCAGGTTTCGTCCTTGAAATTGACGTCTCGATACACGTTAAACTGTGTACCGTCTTTGGAACGAACACGGTGGTCTCCAGGAGTTCCAGCCGACAAATGCACGCGGCCTGCCAACGTACTGCCGATTCCTAAATCGACAACTGCGCTACTTTTTGTCGCGTCGACATCATTGCGGACCACATACATCCAGAGTGAAACATGCAATTGTCCTCCGCGCTGCGCCAAACTGCCCGTTCTGAAGTGTCCTTCGGTGCGTCCATTGTTGGATCGGTCGAGTATTGCCCAGCGCGAACTCTGGGGATGGGGGCCCCGTTGAGGTCCGTCGGAGGTGACCACGGCACCCAGTGGATAACCTGTGTTTCCTTGCCACCTGCCGTGTCGGGCCCGTATCGATTGGCCTACCTCTACATGCTCAAAATCGTCATGCAAGAGAATGCTGGAGGACTCTGCAGCAACTCCATCTAGCGACAAGGCGATCATACCCAGCAAGAGGCTCAGAATGGAGATTCTAACGATGGCCGTCCGGGACCGTCTAGGAACAGGATGTCGATATTTTCGACGGCCCGGAACGATCCCTGCCCAGCGGGCTTCCAACAATCTAAAGACTGTACCGATTGCCATCGTATGGATAATGTGCATGAAGAATCTCCATCGTGGATCCGTCGAGTGAGATGGACGCCGCGTAACGCAATCCTGCACTGTAGTGCTGATTCAGTCTACTATTGTAACACCCGCTCTACGACGCGCGCCGGCTCGATGGCACGTCGTGGACTTCAACACCTAGGATTTGTAGAGAAACGTCAGCCGTACGCGTAAGCGTCGGGCCGTCAATGGTAAATCAACGCGAGTTAGTTTCTCGAGGCTAGCGCCTACGACTCACGCGAATCCATTTCTGCTGTTTTTCGCCAAAGCCTAATCCTTGGGTAGCAGAAACAAGCGTCCTTCACCCGCATCCAATGAAATCTGTAGCCCTTCCATGTCGGGACTATCATCGATCACCCGGATTTCTTTACCGGACCATTTGTCAATCTCGGTGATACGGTCGACCTCGGCAACAAACTCAACCGTCGGCCATTGCGAATAAGCAAAATGATAGTTGGTGAGCATCACCGCCTGCCGACCATCGGCATGATCAAACACACCCACCAAATAGTCAAAATGCAAATCATGATCGGCTCTTGATATTCGCGTAACCGGTGTGCCCTTCAGCTTCGACTCGGGTTCACTCTCGGGTGGGATCCTATATACACCGGTACTGGTCAATTGCATCAGCGTTGGTCCTAAGTGTTTTAGCTGCTGGTTGAGTCGTCGAGCCTGGTACCAATGTCGCGTCTTGCGATCATCACGCCCGATGATGGCACCACCTTTGGGAAATTCGTTTCCTTTCGGTGTGTAGTAACAAAAGTAGAGCACGCCTTTGGCTCCATGCGTGAGTGAGGCGAATACCTGCCAGCGGACTTGCGCTTCCGTCGGGTCGGTGTGTGGACCGTAGGGCATGATGTTAAAGAAATTCCAAAAAGGAATACCATGCATCAGTGCGTATTTGCGCATCACGGCTAAGTTCTCGCAATAACCATCCCGAGCACGCTTGTCCTCACTAGGTTTGAAGCGCGGATAGTGGTCCATGCTCAAGACATCGGGGTTCACGGTTTCGCAAAACCTCGCCACATATTCGTCGTAAGTCGCTACACCAAGAGCACTCTCCGATGCATAGTTGGGAAACAAATTGATGTAGGCGAGTTTTCCAGGACGTACGGCGCGTAGCTGAGCGACCTCCGTCTGTAACCCAGGAAAAGACGATACGCCAGGTTCATCACGGACACTGTAACCCCAACACGCACGACCATCTGGTAACTCGTCGGCCGGTACACCGTGACAATGGACGAGTGCTTTCATTCCGTACTTTTCACAAAGCTCTATCTGTCTCTTCGCAGTTACCGGTCGATCTGCTCCAAACCCACCCAAAACCAAATTGAAATTGGCCTCGGCCAGTTCGGCATATCGCGCATCCATCCGTTCGTCGGCTGGCGGATCTACCCACAACCCAATGGCAAATTGATCTTGAAAAAAACGCGGCGTTTCAGCAACTGCGTGCGGCAAGGCCCACAGAAGGTAAACGAGATATAACGGCTTCCATCGCACTGTAGAGAACATGTTGCTTATCATAATTGTTACAAAGAGCGGATCAACCATTCTGAGACGAGGACATAGCAAATAATCTTAGCTGGAATCGCTCGTCGTCACGAACGCACTACAAAATCCTCGATCACGATCGAGTGATTTCATTCACCCGGGCCTTACAGACACCGGTACCATCCACTGAAAAGATTCTTCCGAGGTCGAGTTAGTAACTGCTGAAGTTCCTGATTCGCCCATGCCTACATTGGTTCATCAAACCGAGGGCAGCGGGGCATTTCAGAACGATTGAAGAATCTTTTCCGCAGGTCCTTCGACCAACTGCAGCGAAACTTTTGCCGTGCGTCTTTCTCCCGGTTCGAGATCTCCCAGACCGAGCGCCATGTCGGTACAGGGATTCGTCTCGTTCCCACCCAGAAGGACCGCATCATCGCTTCGCAAAACTGACCAAATCTCCTTCCCGTCTGCTTTCGTCCGGATGGCCCGCACCCCTTCGGCGGTGAAGTCTCGACGGAAGGGACAATGCACACGGTGTCCTTCTTTTTCCAGGCGTGTGATCTCATCCAATCCTTTCTTGGTCAATGTCCGCATCCCGGAGGGTCCTTTAGTTGGTCCGCATACTTTTTCGTAGTCGAGCATGTGTCCATCGACGCTCACCAGAGTCTTCTTTTCGAAGCGAGGAGCCCAACGATAAAGTGCACAGACCCAGAGAAAAACCGATTTCTGGGTAGAAAAATCTCCATTGTAAAGGCTGAAATAGGCCGTCAGACCGTCCGGATTCATTTCCGTACGACAATTCAGCTCACCGTTAAAGAAGACAGGGGTTTTGCTTCCGGCGTAGTGCTGCAGTCCCCGCACCTTGTATGACCAGTCGCCTTGCTGCGAAACCTGCCAGGCCTGTCCGACCACATATCGGTAAGTTCGGGATGCACTGATCATCGAGCCGATTCCTTCGGGAGATCTCAGGTCGATCGGCTCACCGTGGAAACGCGGATCGAAAATCAAGAGGCTCATCCCCCGTTCTGGCGGACGCATGGTCACTTTAAGTCGATTGATCCAGGGATCATCGACATAGGCTAATGGAATAGCACGTGGATGCGCCATCGTGGCTGTCACATCGGTTTCGTCGCCAAGAACCTGCGGCAAGAATCTATTTCCGACCGTGATCGCCATGGCGCTGGCACCAGTCTGCAGAAGAAACCGACGGCGATTTTCAAGGTTTGACATACCAATCACTTCACACATCTCACTGGTCGGCAAAGCGAAATCCGAACAGGTAAGCCGACTTCAACCAAAACCGAATGTAAATATTCTTATCCCGCAGCGAAGAAATATCGGCGTTACCGTTCCATGTCACCACTTGTTCGTATTCGTCGCCATGCATGGGGTCACAGTCATCTTGGCCGAAACCTGGTAGATGCTGTTTACCATATATGCCACCTTCTCGGTCCAACAATTCGACCTTCACGTGACCGTAACGTACCTTTTCCAGATTCCAAGCCTGGTGCTCGGGAGAAATATTGACTAGTAAACGGTTGCCGGTCACTTTCACTTCACGCGACAACAACCAACCACCGTTAGGGCTACCGTATTGCCCCACGAAACGATCTCGGCGAATTCTCGCCATGCCAATGGCACGAGTGGTTGCTGGAAAACGAGTTCGCCACGTTTGCGACGAACCAACATAATACAGATAGAGATAGTGGCCTCGTGGCACGATGTTCGTCAACATCCAAGTGTGCCCCTCGTCCCATTGACCTTTTTCACCATACGGGATGAACGGCTCGCGCTGCACAGACCGATGCCAGCGGAAGCCGTCAGAACTCGATGCAAGTTCGACCCATCCCTTGTCTTTGCCTCGTCGAGGCTGAACTGCCAGGAATCCCAAGTATTGGTTGCCATATTTGGCGACCGCCATACGATCGAAAAACCATCCTGGATTGTCATCCGAGTTGCCTCGGTCAAGTTCATCAGGAACCAGGATATGACGGGCGGGCATCCAATGCTTCATATCACGACTAACCGTGACCGATATCCGTGTACGAATATTCTCTTGACGATACCGATATTCGTTGGCCGCCAGAGCTTGAGGACGCGCATACAGCAACCACATTTGGCGTTGTTCGTCCCACACTGGTACATGCTGGGCATCGAGTGCCCTGGGATACACAGGGTTGTCATCATGTGGAATCCAATCTAGTCCGTTCTCACTGTAAGCCACATTGACGCAATTGCCGTACTCCGGCAACATGTCTCGGTACCACACCATGAATCGCCCGTGTTGACGAAGGTGCGCGGGCGTCCGCAGGATCACGAATTCCTGGAATTTCTTGACACCAGTCATAAGAATATTGGTCTTCTCGAATCCCATATACGGGACACGATCCATCAGCGGTTTGGTCCA
Source organism: Pirellulaceae bacterium (assembly GCA_022448645.1). Next base: position 5,362 of record JAKVBZ010000094.1, on the reverse strand, counting down.
CTCAACTCCGTCTTTGCTCTCCGCATAAGACATCATGTAGGGCGTGCGTTTATAATTCTTCAGCGTCTTGCCGCCACCCCAAGCTCCAATATCGTAGTTGGCATACCACATGCGGAAGATTTTATGCTGTTCGTCATACATCACGTTTGGCAAACCGACGGCGTGTTCCCACGGCTGGTCTGCCCTAACGACAGGATTGTTGTATTCCTTTTCTGGCTGGTTGACTCGACGATAGACGTCCCAGCGGTCCGCGTAGGCCGACGAGTCGAGAAACAGTTGAACTTCGTGGCCAGTGTCATAGGCCATACCGTGTAAGTAATAGGCGTCAGTACCAGCTTCGCGGCGTAACGCATCTTCCGCTGCAAGAGTTTCCCGACGGTGCTCGCGAGCCTGCGATACGCCCGCCAATTGCACATTGACCTCCGCCAATTGTTGCGGGCTACCGGCATACTCAACACGTACATCATCCAAGTAGACAACAGCATCGCGCCCGTACCCGCCGGCTGTACCTGGTTCAAATTCAATCTGACAAAATTCCGTGGAGCCGGGATGGTTCACCGCACGAATGGCCAGAGGCCCACTGCTGACACCATCCACAGCGTACTCGTACGTGTCCTGGTCCAGATCGACCTGTAGCTGCCAAGTCTGCCAGGAGCTGTCTTCAAAACGCACATTGCGATCGACGTGCAAAGCATTTCCGTCCACAGATGTGATCACATTGTCGCGATTCAAACCAGCGACCAGACTGATGCGTCCAGTCAATGTCGTTCCCAAACCGACCTCTACAACTGAGGACGGCTCGGGGTACGCATCGGCGTCATTTCTGGCGATGAACATGCGAAACGAAACACGCAACTGGCCTCCAATCGGCGCCAGATCACGCACACCAAATTGCCCTTCCAACCGCGCACCAGCAGCGCGATCAAGAACCGCCCACCGCTTGCTCTGAGAATGTGTAGCACCTGGTATCTGCTCGTCACCGACGACCGATCGCAATGGCCCTCCGTCGTTACCTTGCCAATAACCGACTTTCGCCGAAACCGGTTCTCCTGCCATTACCGATTCAAAGTCATCAGCCAACAGCACGATGGTCTTCGCCTCATCCGCTCGCAGACCAATGCTACCGAGACAAATCACGATATATGAACCACCAACAAAGAACCGCCATAGGCGAGAAAAACAGGATGTATGCACAGCGCGACCTCTAAAATGGTTAGCGTGCAGGCGAGTGACCTGCACAGGTTTCAATAGATTTTTTAACAATCGAAAATATTTTTCCGCCCCCATTTGTCCAGCGATTGCGATGTTACTGACAGAAAGATAACGCGGCAGAAATAGGACAAGCACCGCAGACGCTTTGGAGCGTGACGCGAGTTGTCTTATTTCAATCGCCCGTTGGAATCTACAGGATTGAGGATTTTGATATTCCGTGGTTTGATCGTATTGACCAATTGTGGGAGGTCATAATATTCGAGTACAAACGGTACCACGTTGGTCACCTGATTTTGTCCTAGTGGCTCTCTGACCACGTCAATCCACGAATCGAGCGAGCGGTCTAACGTCAGCTTATGGATACGTTGATCGAATGCAGTGGCATGCAGCGCTGCGGGACCTGCAGCACCGTGCCCAATTAACTCCAACTGATCCGTAGCGACGTCAGCACGCGATGTCAAATAGTTGACGGCGGCAATTACGTCTTCCACGCGTTGACCCAACAGCGGGCGATTCAAATTAATCGCCAACATGGACGTGGCATAGTCGGTACCGAAGAACGTTTGCGGCCACTGCTCGGATTCTGCCGTTGTCTCGCCGAAGCCCCGAACGTCGATCGACAAGACGATTTTTCCCCTCGTCACATGCGAGGTCAGATCCAGGTGCCGAGCCATGTCGGCGCCGGTCGACATGTCATCCGGTTTACCCAAACCCGAAACGTAGAGCACCGCAGGACGCGGCCGATCAGATTCTTCCATAGGAACCATCAATAGGCCAGGGACGGGAACCTCGCCATCGCGCTCGAGTACCAGTTTTTCGATTGTTAACAGTGTCCCGGTCTGAGCGGCAGAATGAGCAATTCCGGTAGTGAGGTCCGTACCATAGCCAAGCTGTATTTCGTCCTCTGTGGGGACAAATCCGTGGCTCGTCACCGTTGGAGTGGCCACAGGCAGCCGGAGGCCGATCAACCGGCGAACTTCGCTCATCGCCTTGGCTGGGTCGTTCCACAGGTCATCACGCTGTGACTGTAAAAGCTCAGCACGTTCGAGGTTCAAATGATGGATGGTTTTACCACCGAATTCGGCAACCACCTGGCCAGCGGCAGTACAGAGCAGATCGGTACGATCCTGCACGGTCATTTCCTGCTCGGACGGGTTGTCGTTCTGCCCCATCAACCACCTCCGCATATAACGCATGGCAGCTTGACGACGAGGCAGGCTGAAGCCGTGATTGTCTGGGTACTCGAACAAATCCAAGGCATGACCGGCGTCCAGTAAACCATAGAACCGTTTGGCCTCGCGCACCGACTCCCAAGAACCTTCGACTTCAAAAAAGTCAAATGAAGCCACGCAAACCAACGTGGGATGCGGAGCCCGCAAGGTGAGCAGATCGGCATGCTCGATACCGAGAGCAGTCTGACCGGGAAAGCTCTGCTCGGCATCCTGCGGACCAATCGTGTTGAACATGCGTTCCTGGGTGGTCAACCAGCAACTGGGCGCTGCGGCTTTGATCCGCGGATCAAAAATCATGAGATATGCTGTTAGCGTTCCGCCCCCAGAGTTTCCTGTGCACCCAATGCGATCACTATCGATTTCGGGTCGGCTGATCAGGTAATCAATCGCACGAATCCCATCCCAGATCATATGATTGGCCGTCCCCTGGCCAACGAGGAAGGCGCCGATACCTTGCGAATGGTGTTCGTAAGCGGGTCCCACAATGGGTTGGCCAAACTCGTCCAGATGCTGCCGACGTTCTCCTTGTCCGTGCGGATCATAGATCAAGGCAGCTATGCCATTCTGGGCTAGCGAGATACCCATCATCTGATAGCTAGGATAAGCCTTTCCGAAACGGCTGTGGCCACACGGAATAATCACACCAGGCACCTTGCCAGTTCGGTCCTTGGGAAGATAGAAGTTCGCCGTGATATGATGAGCCGGCATGACTTCAAAAACAACCTTTTCGATAACGTATCCAGCGCAGTCGATCGTTCCAGTCACTTGAGGATGAAGCGGTGTTTTTTCTGGAAACGGACCATTGATCCGGCGCAGCACGTCCATCAGTTCGGTGCGGCGAGCTTCCAGTTGTTCGACCGTTTTGATCTCGGCGACCGTAGCGCGACGTGCGTCAAAGTGCATCTTGGCTTGACGCAGCAGATATTTTTTCAACACGTTGCGGGGGTCGGGTGATTTCTTTCCGGACGGCAGTGCGTGATATGCATCGGGTGCGATAGCGGATGCCTGCTGCATTTGCACAAACAGCAAAACCGCGAGCACACCAATCCAGGTGAGGGTCGAAAGACACAGTCGATTCACGGAGTCATACTTGGTTGGATAGGGGATAGTCATCATGTCTTCTATCGTAATTAACGATGGGCTAAGTGGCAGGGGGTTATCGCATCTAGATTCATGACTTTGTTGATTTGTGGAATGTTTTGAAGCAAAACCGCATTTGTGGTATAAAAGCATAAAAGATAGTTAATCAGTTGTCGCCTAAAAACGAACAAACTAACGAACAAACTTTAGCCTGCCATTTTCAAATACAGAGATTGAGCCATGCGAAACTCGCCAAATCCAATCTTGCGTCGGGGATTTACGCTTGTCGAACTGCTCGTGGTGATTGCGATTATCGCCATCTTGATTGCACTTCTGTTGCCTGCGGTTCAAGCGGCTCGCGAGGCTGCGCGACGCACGACTTGTGCAAACAATTTGAAACAAATTGGGCTGGCCCTGCACAACTATCATTCGACGTATGGATCGTTTCCACCGGGCTATTCTACGTCAGCCGATGTGGCAGATTACATTAACGGAAAGAAAATCCATCACGGCAGTACGTTGGTACTCATCTTGCCGTATATGGAGCAGAATGAGCTTCTCGAACTGATTGATTTCACCCAGGTACATAGTGCCGAAGTGGCAAGGCTTCCCGATGGCACTTTTCTTTACGAACTGGTACTGGGAGCGTATGTCTGTCCGAGTGACACCAATATGGCCGAGAATAGAGGAAAGTCCCCTGTGTGGTTCACGGGCGGTGCTTCGTCAAAAGTGACAGAGGATCGCGGACTGGCAAACTATAGTCCCAGTTTTGGATCACAAGCACAAATCACCACACCCGCCTGCGGTTACCCCGGCAACGAATTTGGAAACGGGCCCGCTTTGATGGCGCAGACTAACGAGTCAAACGAAGTCTCGGGCGTATTCGGCCACGGCTATGTCTACATCCGCATTCCACACATCTTCGACGGCACATCTAACACCATCGCTATTGGCGAAATTCGACCGTATTGCAGCTATTACCAGATGATCGGCTGGTGGCGTGAGAGTGGTATGCGATCAGGTGTGCACGTACCGATCAACTATGATACCTGTCCTGAGAATCCCTGCTGGACGGGAAACAACAACGACCCCTCATCTGGCTGCACATGCAATCACCACAGAAGTTGGCAAGCCTCCGTCGGGTTCCGATCACTCCATCCGGGTGGGGCTCATTTCGCAATGGCCGATGGGTCAGTACATTTCATTACCGAGAATATCGAGTATTTGACCTATCAGCGGTTAGGCGATCGCCGCGACGGCGAGCCAACAGGTCCTTTCTAAACGCAGGACTGTCAGTGCAATCGTCAATGGGATGGCGAAGCATCCGATGAATTCAACTCACCTGTGCGAGTGAGACTACAAATAAAAATCAGACGGTGGGCTGCTGTCCCACTGAGCTCGTGATCCCCAACGCTTCGTGGGCATTACGCCAAAAGATGCCCTCAATATCTTCGCGGGACAACTGTGCAATGTCGGCCGCCTGCTTCATCGCCAAGATTTGCTCGTAGATGGCCAGTATGGGTCGATCATCCGTGTGTGCATAGCTGAACTTCTCGTCCGGCGTTACCTGGTACCAGTAACGGCCAAACGCCACATACTTGCCATGAAAGAAAGTCGCATTGACGCCATCTGAGCCGAAAAAGATCCGCTTAAGATTTTCTCCTTGAAACAGTGTCAGGAACGGATGCATATTCATAACGGCCGATAAGTCGTACCAGATGTTGGGCATATCGCGCAATCGCTCAATGGCCTGCTGGATCGGCCAATACGTAAAACTGCGCGCACAATGTGCCAGGATCCATTTAATATTGGGATAGCGTTTGGTGGTGTACTCTTCC
>JAKVBZ010000093.1 GCA_022448645.1 Pirellulaceae bacterium | reverse complement strand
AGACTACGATATGCCCGGGCATGGACGTTTCCCATCCAACCCATTCCAATCACACCAATACGAATCGTCTTTGACATCGTTACGCTCCGTGAACGAAACCTTAATGGTGATATTCTTCCTGGGAAGTAATCACCGTTCGTGAAATGTGGATAACGGCAAATGAAACACAGGTTGAATTGTACTAAACTGGCTGCTGAATGATTAGCGGGCAAAGGGGCCGTTCTGAACAGTCTTCCTGACGGCCCGACTTGCTATCTGGGTACAGGTCTTCGCTGCCTGAAATCGTCATGACGATGGCGTCACAATCCTTTCTGTCAGGCAGCTTGGATGTGAGCCTTCATTGCCGACGACGATGATCAAATCGTCAGGTCAAAAGTTTTGGCAGACTTCGGCCAGGATGTCACTGATGGTTGCATTGGCATCGATACGAGCTACAACCTGGTTGCTGCTCTTGGTGGTTGTGTCGAAATCCTCGACTCAATCGGTTTGACTGCATTGACGGAGCGTTGTGCGGGTGAAGTTGGTACAGCAAAAATGGAAAATTCTTGACAAAGGAAAAGTCGGCAGCTGACACCGGAGGAAACAGGTCCTGTTTAACGTGCTGGAAGCGGTTTCTTCGCCATCAGACCATCAGTCCCGCAGGCTGTATCGTCGATGCAGATTGACGCATGGACACAATGCATCGAATCAAGTACAAATCTGCCCGTATGCACGGACGGTCCGAGACGTTTCCCCAGGCCCCACCCAGGACTGAGCAGATACAACCATGTGCGGAATTGCAGGCGTCATGTCGTTCGCGGAGAACGGATTCCGCGTTGCGCCCGCTTGGTTGAATCGAATGCGAGATTCGATGGTCCATCGTGGGCCGGACGGTGCTGGTTGTTGGATTTCACCCAATGCGCGTGTTGGTTTGGCGCATCGTCGCTTGGCGATCATTGACCGGTCTGAAGCGGCAAGCCAACCGATGGCCAATCACGACGGGTCTCTCTGCCTGTCGTTTAACGGCGAGATCTACAATCATGCCGAAATTCGCAGTGAATTAAAGTCTTTGGGTTATCGTCGTTGGAAGACCAGCCATTCTGATACCGAGGTGCTTTTGCACGCCTTCGAGCATTGGGGCATCGAATGTTTGGAGCGTCTTCGCGGGATGTTCGCGTTTGCCGTGTGGGATGAACGGCAGCAGGAACTCTGGTTGGTGCGTGATCGAATAGGCGTTAAGCCACTCTACTACTGCATGCATCACGGTCGGATTTGTTTTGCTTCAGAAATCAAAGCGTTGTTGGCCGATCCGCAGATTCCGCGACAGATCAACCATGAAGGATTCTTTCATTATCTGACGTTTTTGACGACGCCTGCCCCGCAGACCTTGTTTGAAGGTATCCACAAGTTGGCACCGGCGACTTGGATGAAAATCGATCGCCACGGAAGGCAGACAGTCCGACGCTATTGGGATGTTTGGGAAAACACCGAGCCGTTGGTAGGCCTTGACGAAGAAGACATTGCAGAACGTTTGCTGGCAGAATTACGCACGTCAGTAGAACTCCGAAAAGTAGGGGACGTTCCGGTGGGTGTGTTTTTGTCTGGTGGCATCGATTCCAGTGCCAACGCGGCATTGTTCTCGGACCACCAGAGTGACGATCCTTCGCCGGTCAAGACTTTCACCATCGGTTACGACGACCCTTCTACAGACTATCGTAACGAAGTTGATTTTGCTCGTCGCATGGCTCGAGAAGTCAATAGCGAACATCACGAGCTCATGATCTCGCAACAGGAGTTATTGGACTTCTTACCACAGATGATCCATCTTCAAGACGAACCCATCGGCGACCCGGTTTGTGTGCCTCTCTATTACGTCTCGAAACTGGCACGTGACAACGGAGTGGTGGTCTGCCAAGTCGGTGAAGGCTCGGACGAGTTATTCTGGGGATACGAATCGTGGCGCCGCAGCATGCGGCTACAGCAGCTGTTGGACCGGTCGCCATTTCCCCGTGGACTTCATCGTGCGTGTACGGCCCACTGGAAACGTTGTGGCGGTTTGACAGGTCACCGTTGGGAGATGTTTGACCGGGATGCCAACGGGATGCCAATCTTTTGGGGAAGCATCAATGCGTTCCCGCACACCCAGAAAATGCGGTTGTTGTCGCCCGAACTGCGTCGCAAATTCGCCGGGCTTTCCTCTTGGGAACCCTTGCGAGAATTGCGTCAGCGATTCGAGGCGACCGCCTGGGATCCAGGGCCGCTTCACTGGATGAGTTATGTTGATCTGAATCTTCGACTGCCCGAGTTGTTGTTGATGCGGGTTGATAAGATGACGATGGGCGTCAGTTTGGAAGGACGCGTGCCATTCTTAGATCATAAGTTTGTCGAGCTGGCGATGAGCATCCCGCCGGCGGTCAAGACTCGCAACGGGACTCTCAAACATATCCTCAAAAAATCGGTGCGTGGGGTGATTCCCGACGCGCTGATCGATCGACGGAAACAGGGATTCGGCGTGCCAGTGCATGATTGGCTTTTGGGAGACCTTGGTGATCTGGCTCGCCAGAAGATTGACAGGTTCACTCGTGAGACGGGATTGCTAGATAGCACCGCAACGCAGGACATCCAGTCACACGCTAATTGTCAACGAACCTGGTTTCTATTGAACGTCGCACTGTGGTGGGAACACTTCTTTACCGACACCAACTCGGCTGACGATTCGTTGCAAAGGGCCGGCTAGGCTGAACCATTCAGCAGGCATGATTTCGGGCGACTCTACGCCGTAGCGGGTTCTACGGCAGAATCGAAACGGGATTCTGGTGGCAAAGTTTCATCTCCAGGGTCTAGCAACCTGGTTTCTGATGTCGGCCCCAGGGCATGAGACGACGTGCGACCTGGCCATCACCAACTTACCTGCGCCGGCCAGGATGTCGCGGTATTCGGCAACATAGTTCCTTGGTTCGCATCTGTTCTGCCGACCTTCGATTCTTCGGGCGGCAAATAAAGGTTGATGAATTCGGTTGGTTTCTTGTTTGTTGCGTCCTGTTTGGGAAGCGGCATGGCATACAATGCAAAGCTGCGCCGTATTGGTTGCCAGCCGTTGGCGGCAAACTCGGCGGCACCTTGTCGGTGATTCGAACAAAACACGATGGATCGGTTGTCCGGCGCAATATCGACTCCGCTAAAAATCTGTAAGATCCAGCGAGGACTACCGGTTCCTGTGCCGTACCAGTCGGCAGCGTAAGGCGTCTGCGGTGGCTCATTGACTAACTTTGTAATGCGGCCAGTCGCGACGTCTAGTACGAATACTCCCGCCGTGTAATAGTCCGTGAACGCGCCAGCCAACTTGGTGCCGTCGGGGGACGCGACCAAACACGACACATCGGTCGGGGCACCGTGGTCAAAACCCAGTTCTCCGTCGACGCCTTGGGGCAACGATCGACGTCCACTCCCGTCTGGACGGGCGACGACAATCCGCCGCAGTTGACGACTCTGCGCGGTCCATGCAATCCAAGAGCCGTCAGGAGACCAGACAGGATCGTATTCATTACTCCCGCTCTGTGGTGCCAGACGTCGTAGCGGACCTCCGTCTACAGGGACGATAAACACATCGTAGTCGCCGGCTCGATCCGAGATCAGTGCAATGTGTTGGCCGTCAGGCGAAAATGTCGGTGCTAGATCATTGGCAGGTGAAGTGGTCAATGGTCTGGGTTCACTGCCGTCTACTTCCATCACGAATACGTCCCAGGACCCATTGCGATCCGAGACGAAAGCGATTCTCTGGCCATCGGAAGAGAAAACCGGTGAACGGTCACAGTATGGATTATGACTTACGTTCCATCCGCGGCCGGTTCTCGTGTCAATCAGGTAAATCTGTCCTCGCCCGTTGACCCACACCGCTGCAGCTATGGTTTCACGGTCTGGAGAGAAAACCGGATCTCTACAATACCCAGGTATTTTAAACAACGGGCGCGAGGTGCCTTCCGAGACGTTGGCCAGAGACAGAGAGGTGTGAACCGTTTGAAATAGGTTCTGTCCGTACAAACCCACCTGGTCGCCGTAGACCGTCGAAGTGAACACGACGTCGGATGCGGTCGCGTGTTGCAGGCTGTCGTCGCCCACGGCGCTCGACGTTACGATGCCTGTCTTTTGTGGAGTCTCGTCCGTATCGGCAGAACTTTGTTCGAGACACCACACACTAAAGTTATCGATCACTACATCGCGTTCTTGGAGCAACCAAAAGCCTACTGGCCCTGCTGCGAACTCGAGACGTTTCCCTGTGGGATCGACGATCGTGCCGTCCAGCTTGCCATTGACAAAGACCCGTAACGTGGTGCACGTCTCTCCAATGCCCGCCAGCCATTCGACACGAATGCGACCATTGGGGGCGTGACCGTAAGTCGTGATGTAACTCAAACCCGTTCCGATTGCGGCACGCGTTGAATTAAAGTAAGGAACGCCAGGTGGCCACGTGGACCAAGGTACCTTCCACCCACTGCTGGTGGTGGCCAGCGTGTCCAGGATGTGAGTGCCACCCGCGTCGTCACCGTCCAATTGCACACCGACCAATAACCCTCCTGAAGTCTTCTTGCTGGCAGAAATGACGTCGTATTCGATCCGCAATAGGATGTCGCCGGCGCTGGCCTGAGTCGCCAGTTCACGGCTGGAAGGTATCTTTTTGCGAGTCAACAAGAAGCCTCGCCCATTTCCCTGATCCGGTCCGCAGTCAATCGTTAGCTGGCCCTGTTGGTTGATTTCCACACGATGTCCATCGCGGGCAGGATCCACCCGACTCGTGTCCCAATGTTGCAGGTCGCTATGGAAGTCGTCAGCCATGAGGCGTCGCAGCGTGACCGGAACCGGTGGCGGTGCCGCCGGACGTGAGCGATGTGGTCGCACTTCTAATGAGCGGACAGACTGAAAACGCTCATCATCTGAATTCCCTTCCTTAACAAACGTGTCGTCGGGTTCGAGCAATAAATACAAATCGTGACGTCCCTCCAAGGCAATCACGATGCCGCTTTCCAATGCCTCGGTGTCCCACTGTTTGCTTCCGTCGTATTGGTCGTAACGCACATGGTGGATGGGGTCTTGAAGACGCCACTGGCCGTCTCCGTCGATCTGACTAAAACGCACTCGGACAGTCATTGGCTGATCGGCGTCGGTGTTGCACACGCGAGTCAGGTATTTCCCGTCGTGCTCCCAGGTCCGCGCCACGAGTGTCCGATCTGCCTGAGGATTTCCCTTTTGTTCGACAAGTGTGGCAAAATGAGGGACTCGCTTCCCCTCAAACAAAAAAGTTCCCAGTTGCGTTTCCAACTGGCGAACCTGTTGATGTGCTGACGCAAGACTATGCCAGTCATCGGCCGTGAACTGACGCTCACTCCAACGCCAATAACCGTCCGAAGCCATCGCCAATTCTGCCATGGCTTGGGCTGCGCCCACCTGAAGTTCAGGATGATGTCCCATCAAGCCGCCGTCCCAGGATCCCAAAATGTGCTTGAGTCCCATCGCCTTGTAGGCCTCGTGAGGCGAATCCCACCAGGGACGATTGTGGTTTTCCCAATAGGGTGTGGAGTTGACCACGATGAAAGGGGCGTCGGGATGGTGCAGCCCGAGCGCAATGGCCTGCATGCGCCAACTGGTGGTAGGTTGGTCGGGAATCCAGTCCGGATAGCAAGAGAAACCGAAAGTAGGATGTATCTGACGAATTTCTGTGGCGATGTCCCGGATGAGCTTGGTGAGACGTTGTTGTAAGCCCAACAAGTACTCCTCCAGCAGAGCGTGCTCCGTCAACCAAACGTAGCGTTCTTCTGGTGGAACGACGGTTCCCGGTTGCTTCAGCTCGACATACTTGCCGAAACAATCATCGCAGTAACAAAGTCCAGCACCGGGCCAGTCAAACGAGTACGCGTCGTAGGCTTCGACATCAAGATGAATCCCGTCTAACCAGCCTTCGCGGATTGCCGGCAGGTGGGGAGCGAACAGTTTTTCCCACAGCTTGCGATCGAGTGGACAGCTCACGTATGCAGGCTTGTCGTTACCAAAATTGCCAGCATCTTTACGTGCCCAATGGTCTGGGCAGGTGAGACCTTGTTGGTCCACCGCCAGGCGGATTTTCCACTCTTTACCGCGCCAGTAAGATGTTGCCGTGTAGACGCCTGCGTAATAACGGATGCCGTGCTGGTGTGCCAGCTTGCCTAGTTTGTTGCCGTCCCGATCGGTGTGGCCCACCAGTACATTGAATCCCACAGCCTTCAGATTTTGCACCAGTTCTTCATGGCTGACGCCTGCTTGCTCGAAGTGTCCGTATTGGCCCCAAGCCATACGAATCTTTTCGTGACGGCCGAGAATAGGGAGATCGTCTCCCAGTGCGGCAACGTAGGGAAACAGCCATATAAGTGGTAGTATGGCCGCAACGATTCTTGTCATGGAATTGCTATTGGTCAAATTCGCCGAGTAGCCACCAACACCATTCGTTGTGAAATCCAGCTCAATACGAATCACTTTAACTTCACCTTTTCCCATCTGAGGAAATGTCAATCGAGACATTTGTGCTGTGGCGGCAATGATCAACGCTTTAAATCTGGCCCAGGCGACTTAAATGCCTGGCCTGCAAGGATGGCGATATCATCTTTTTGTTTTCCCGACCGTGTGTCGTTGGGAGAACGATGGATCGCTGAAAACCATCCTGGCAATTGTTTATGATAGCCAACAACCATTCTCGTCGCCAACGACTATTGTGGCATTTATTTAACGGCCGAGGGTTCCGCTCTCGAATCGTTGTGTTGACGGCGAGGCCCAAAAAAGGTCCGCCTTCTGTTTGGGGTGCCTCTGCTCAAGCCTTGACGGTAATCGTGGTGATCGGACCAAGAACAGTGCTGCGCCGGGAGTCCTAGCTGCCGGTTCAGGCTGTCATCATTCCCAATGCCTGTTTCTTCACGGACGAGAAATTGACCATTCACACCGTTGTTGACGCCTACTGCAAGGTGATCGTTGTTCATTATGGCCAATGAGGTAAGCGGTATGAACCGTTCAGCTGCTGATTGGCAATGGGTGTCGGGCCTCAATGTTTTTCGAGTTCGCAATGTCACCAATGATATTTGACGCGGATTCTTTTTAGTTAAAATGCCGCATGCTTTACTGTCATAAACAACCGGTTTTTTCGTGTAAGGTTCCTGGTTGTCCTGTACCACACTATTGACCTCATGGTTGAAAGTGTTGAAGAATTAGCGTGTAGCAACCTTATGACGTCTGTTGTGATCTGGTGGTAACAACAAAATCTCAACTTACAACCGTGTATCTTACGTGTTCACATGCTCAACCGAACGACCATCCTGCAGCTGATCTTCATCCTGATTCTGACGGCCATCCCGGCCAAGGCTTCCGGTTGGCTCGACGCGATTACACAAAAGCTAGAGTCGGGTCAGCCCGTGACCATAGCCACGTTTGGTGATAGCATTACCTGGCCGTGTTATCATACCGACTATGAGCAAAACTATATCACGTTTACGGTCGACGCGCTGCGCAAAACCTATTCCAACGCAGATATCAAAATCGTCCATGCCGGAAATATGGGGAGCACGGGTCGTGGCTTGCAGAAAACCCGGTTCCAACGCTATGTCTTGGAACATCAGCCAGACGTTGTCTTCATCATGTTCGGCATGAACGATTGTGGTGCGAGATCGAAGGGGCTGGAGTCGTTTGACCAGAATCTGGTTCGGCTTATCGATATGACTCGTGGCATCGGTGCGATACCCGTACTCTGTACACAGAACACAATCATTTACGACAGTGTTGACGGGCGCCGCCGAGAATACTTGCCACAGTACAGGTCGAGGATTCTGGATGTGGGGCACCGTACGGATACCCCCGTTGTCGATTGTTTTGCTGACTGGCAGCGTCTCTCCGAGGAGCAACTGATAGGGCGCCTGAACGATTGGATTCATCCCAATCATGCCGGTCATCGCTTGTTGGCTCACAGCATCCTGAAAACCTTATGGCCTGATGCGGTAGGTCATCTATCCATTGAGATAGCCACACCTGCCAGACAACCGAGGGGCGACGCACAACCTCAATTGCTTCCAGGACCGGAAGGCAAGCAGGTGCTTTGCGCCCAAAATGGACTTTGGTGTACGGTCAGTGGGCGGTCTGTGGGGCAACAATCACGGGATCTGGTATTCTCGTGGTCTCGTAAGAAGCGGCCGCAATGGAAAGATTTCCAGCACCTTACGTTGGTCGGCCCACCCGACACCTCGGTCTTTGATCATATGGATCGTACGCTAACCTCGGCCATGTTGTTGGAGCGTGAAGGGCGGATCTGTATTTTGTTTGGCTGGAGGGTAGGCATCTTTATGTTGTCCATCCGGCCAGAGGATTTGCCTGACTCAGCCGACAAAGAACAGCTGAGGCAACTGCAATTACCTGACGTCTGGCTGCAGCATACTCGGCCATTGTTCGTGCGCCCCAGCGAAGTGGCACATGCCAACTATCGACCTGGAGGAATTTTGTACGACGCCTACGACCAGCGAGAACCATGGCCGTATGTGCTCTGCCGCCATATAAAGAAGTCGCCAGGTACGGGCGGTGAAGTTGTCGAGGGTGAAGACGCGATCGCGCTGGTCACCCGAGACCACGGACCCGATACAAGAAAGCTGGACCTGTTATTCACGTCGTCTGGTGACATTCGTGTAACCACTGCGGCTGACGGTCAGCGGTATTTCGTCGCTCAACATACTGCAAACGGGCCAATCCAGGTGGGGCGGATCGGTTCAGAACCACTGCAAACCATTGACCAACCATTCGATCGCGTGATCGTGCCGGAATATGGTGCGGAAGCTACCGGGGTGGTTCGACGTGCTCGGTCGGAGGCTAGTGAAAATCCTCATTGGCTCAAGTTAACGTGGGGCAGGGACAAACTGGCAGAACTGGTTCAGCTTGAGGCTCCTCAGCCTTCTTTCGTAGGTATGCCATTGCCGTGGTCAGACGGCGTAAGCGACGAGATACTTTGGTATGAATTCGCCGACGGGTTGCCTGATAGTCGTTTCTCTTTCTCGTCTCGAATACCCCAGGGGACAGATGTGCTGGGAGTCTTAAGCGAGAGGACCAAGGAGATGTTTTTTGAAGCGGTGGACATACGCTAAGTGTTGTGAGTTCCTTAAATGGTGCACGAGGTTTCTGGCTGACTCGTGCTTTGTTCTGCATGGCATTTGTGTCCCAAGAGTGGACTTGTGAGGGTCCTTGCGGTACGTTGATTAACGACGGTGGTGGAAGTTCGTCGTAGTCGTAATGAGTATTTCCGCCAACGCATTGGCCTCGACTCGAGCCGGATACCCCAGCTGCGGAAGCGATGTCGCTCCCACACAAAAGAAGATTTTCAATGTAGAACGAGGCAAGTTGTTACAATTGGCGTCACGTGCCTGCTGTCGTTTTGCTTCTGTCTGTTCGAACCTTTTGCAACGGATGAGTTCACCATGTTACGAAATAGTTGTCCGGTACGTTTCATGTGGTTGCTTTTCTTTTTTGCCGTTACGGCTGGAGGGTCCCATGGCAAGGAATTCGTTCCCGAGTGGTACTCCCTAGACCAGCATCAAACACCGCAATGGCTCAAGGATGCGAAGGTTGGGCTGTTTGTCTATCCATTGCACCCGACCGAGGACGAGTACAACAAGTACAAGGCGAAATATGGCCGGTTGGGCAGCTACAAGGCTCTTGACGCCTGGGACGTAACTCCATGGGATCCCGACGCTGTGGCTCAACTGGCAAAAGATGCAGGTGCGAAGTATCTGGTCTTTGGTGTTGATGCTTTTTCGTTTTTTCTTTCTTGGCCCAGTAAGTACGCAGATATAGAAGGTAGCCCGTTTACCACGTTAACCGGTCCGGGATCGACCAAGGATTACGTTGCAGAAATGGCTGCTGCGGTGCGCCAGCGCGGCCTCAAGTTCAGCATCTACCGTAACTACCTCAATCCAAAAAACTACACGTATTTTCACGAAACATCGTATGAGTTAATCGATCGCTACCAACCTGCTACCCTTTGGTTGGACGGTGATAAGACGAGTGCACCGGCAGAAGTACTGCGCAGCCAAGAATTGGCAGCCTACTACTATAATCATTCGGAGCGTCCTGATGACGTGGGCATCGAAGATGCCATGGGGGCCTATAAACGTCGCAGCTGGGGACGTTGGCTTGAACACGGTGACTGGTACCGCAAAGAGATGTCGCCTCCGCACTCGAATATTTCGGACGGAACGTTTGTTCGCTACGAAACCCTGTACCGCTGGCGGACTCGATCGCCAGAAGGCAACTCGACGGGCATCGTGAATAATCTGGTCGAATGGATGGTCGATGCCACAGCCAAAGGTGGCAACATCGAATTCACCATTCACCTCGGTCCGCCCGACGTGTACGCACTCCAACAACGTACCCTTCGCCAGATTGGATTATGGCTGGAGGTTAACGGTGAGGCGATTTACGACAGTCATCCGTGGTACGATGGTCGCCCGGAGGATACGACTTCGTCAGGGATACCGGTTCGATACACCACCAAAGGCGACTCGTTGTATGCAACACTGTTTGATTGGCCCAGTGGCAAGCGAACCGCCGACTTTGGCCGCAGTCTGACAGCTTATCAAGTTCACACCGAGGAACGGGGGAAAGTTCTGTTTCGTAAGCTTCGCGTTGCCGACGACACCACCATTCACATGCTGGGAATCGGTCGCGAACTAAAATGGGAACAAACGCCGGATGGATTATGGGTGCATGTGCCCGAGGGAAGCGGCCATTCCGGTTCCGAGCCGGAGATCCCCTGCGATCACGCCTTTTGCATCAAGATGACACCTCGTCCCAGTTGGGTGCGCGATGAAGTTGACTGGTCCAACGCGGTGCTAGATCGGACCATCAAGCGTGGTGAAGTTCTCGACATCGAAGGCCCCCCCAGTGATAAGCGTGACCGGGACCCTGAGTCTCATACATTGAAACAGGGCGAAGCGATGCTGGCTCCGCGCCGCGCCATTGCGAATGGCGTTTACCAAACGGTCCGTCAGAATTTGCTGGCCGTGCAATATCCGGATGCCAGCCTGGAAGAATTCACTCAGCGCGTGCGGGACAGGTATCGTCGAGTGGTACTCAATAGTGTGCCGCCTGTTGAACTCAAAGACATCGACTTCGAACATTTCACGTTAATTTATCCGTCGAACTATGACGGGAACGATCAAGCGGTCGAAGTTCCGCTACGTCGTATAACCATCCGTGCCCTTGACCGTTTTGACGACACCCGCACGATCGTAGCCTACTTTGCCAATTATGACAAAGTGGACCCGAAGCAACCGACGGTCTCGTTTCAGGTGAACGGCCATTTCGGTCATAATCCCTCGCGTCTTGGATTTGGCCTGGAAGACCGAGGCGGCTATTCCGGCGCGGCCCTCGGCAAGATTGCTATGCGTGGAGTTCCGTTGATTACCTACGACGACCATGATGTGGGTGAGAGTGACGATACGCCGGGACCCCATAGGGAAAACGGATTGTTTCGAACGCTTTGCAATCTACGCATGCTTGATCAGGCGCTTTTGACGCATTTCGATGCTGTCGATGCGTTCGGTTTATCGGGTGGAACAGAACGGCTCTACCACTTTCTCATGTTCCACGATTGTAAACTGCGATCCGCTTACCTGGCAGGGTTTTACTCACCCCTTTGGATGCCGCTTGATTCGAAGGAGTATTCCGGCGGACCGTTCGGAGTGAACGGCGATACGATGAACGTGCCGTTTCATAGTCAGTTTCAATGGGCCGAATTGGTGTTGGTGGGTATTCATAACGGAGTTCGTGTGCGTTTCATGAACAACACTTACGAAGGCTCCACCGGCAAAAGCGCATTTCATCGCGAATTGTTACCCGTGCTTGATAAGTATTCGGCTGACTATACTGTGGGCGGCGATGACCCCGATTGCGATGGTGTCAGTAACGATGGTCGTAATCTGGCGCATGAGTACGACATACCGGATGTATTGAAGTTCTTAGGGTACGAATGACGCGGCACATGTTGGGTGGAATTCCTGTGGCGCATGAATAGAATCATCTCCCAGTGTCGATGCATGAGCGTGCATGCCGGCACGCGATCATGATTCCAATAAATGCCTGCTCCATCGTTGGTATACGGACAGTGTTGGCTGACGCAAAGTTGACATTCAAGAATCCTGTGACGGTCGACGGAAAACTACGCCTCCCAGATTTTCAACGGTTGGCATATGCCGAGAGCTGCCACGGTGTCCGATGGATGTTGCCGACGTTGTATGGGCTCTGTGGGGTCTATTTCGCTCTGCACTTATGCTTAGAGGAGCGATTCCCAACCACTGTGCTCGACGGATTGCAGTGCTGCCAGATTCACCCGGAGTGTCTGCAAACCTGCTTCCAGTGAACAAGCGACGTCACCTTGCTGTTCCACGGCATCTAAAAACATGTTGGCCTGTGCAACAAAATGGTCATCGCGTTCGACAGGAGCCATCGTTTCGATGGTCCATTCTCCGTCAGGTCGATCTTGCCACATCCAACGTTGGCGATGGTACTCGGCGCGAAGGGTTGCTTGCTCGCAGACGATCGTGGCGCACGTCTCGTTGGCCATTTGGTGTTGATTGAGCGCATAGCATCCGAGGATCGGGCCTTGTCGGGTCAGCACGTGAACGGTGTCCTCCACAGTGACTCCTTCCAGTGCCAGGTGCTCAGCGTCAGCGACTAACCGGTCGACCGGCCCCACTAGCCATTCACTCAAGTTGATCACATGGGTCAATGCATCCTGGATGGCTCCGCCACCTTTCTGCCGATCGGTGTAGTAGATTTCACGATAAGCCGGTCGGTAAAACGGAAAATGTTGTCCTACTTGGAATGCCACGTTCAGCGGTGCTCCAAAACGCCCACTATGAATGGTTTCGTGGAGTGCCCGGGATAGCGGCGTGCAACGATAGACGTAGGCGACTGCCGCCGTGATGTTTTGGCGATTTACGTTCGCGATTAGTTCGAGTACTCCATCTAAGCTGGCGCTGAGTGGTTTCTCGCAAAGAAAGTGGATTCCGGCATCTGCCAACTTCATGGCCATCGGAATGTGTAGATGGGCCGGGGAACAAATGACGGCTACATCGGGTTGTGTCGCCAAAGCCTCCTCGAAGTCGGCGTGTGCATTGGCGATGGAGTAACGTTCCGCAATCGTGTCACGCAACGTGTCGTTGATCTCGCAGATCGAAATGTCTGCGCGCCCGGTGCGGCCAAAGCACCGCAGATGTCGTTCCCCGATAGAGCCAACGCCTATGACGAGAACACGTTGATTTGGCATGCTGCAATATCCTCTGTTGCGCCGGTCGTGGCTTGGATGGTATCAAACTTACTGAGCACAGTGCTCCCTGAACGAATGCCCGTTGAACGAACGTCATCTACAAAGATGGGCAACTAGCTCATAGGAACAAGGTGCCGCACCTGGGCAGTCTGGAAGCATTATAGTAGAATCCGACCGCAGTCGCGACCATCACAAAAATTCGTAGCTTATCGTGTCGTGCTGCTTCATCGAAAGTGTTCTGGACTGATAAGTAGGTGTCCGAAGAAGGCTGGAAATATGGAAGAAGATTTCGTCTCGCAACTTGCGGCTACACGTTTGGAACGGGCCAAGGTGATTGCGGCTGCTGGTGGGATTGACGAAGCCATAGCATCCGGGCAGTTGTCAGAACGAATTGATACGACGCTGTCCGAAGCACTTGTGTTGGGATTGTTGCAGCAGGATGTGAGGCGGTATTTGGTCGTGTTAGGACATGGCTCCACAGAAATTGGAGAAGTCCTTCGTGTCTACGAGGAAGCTGGGGTGATCCAGACTTACGCAGTGCGTCATGAGACGGCAGCTTCGCATGCCGCCACTGCCTTACGTTGGGTAACTGGTGAAAAAGCGGCGGTTGTAACTTCGATCGGTCCTGGTGCCATGCACGCTTTTGCTGGTTCGTTGGCCACTGCCAGCGATGGGCTCGGCGTGTACTACCTTTTCGGTGACGAAACGACCGAAGACGAAGGCCCCAACATGCAGCAGATTCCCAAGCACGAGCAGCATTTGTTCCTGAAGCTCTGCTCGACGATGGGAAATGCTTACTGCCTTCACACCCCACTGTCTTTGCCCACGGCGCTACGACGAGGGCTCAATACGATTGACCATCCCTATCGCGGCGGGCCATTCTTTTTATTGCTGCCGATGAATACGCAGCCCGCATCCATGAAAGATTTCAACCTGCAAGAGCTGCCTGTAGGTACCCCGCCCTCTTTGGGGCCCGCGCAAGACGACGGCCGCTATCAACAAGCTGCCAAGGCTGTGGCCAAGGCCAAACGAGTGGTCGTGCGGATTGGTGGTGGAGGGCGTGACGCAGGTCCTCAGATTGACCAATTCCTCGAATTGGCAGATGGAGTGGCGATTACCAGCCCATTGGTGTCGGGAGTGATCCCCTACGAACATCCGCGGAACATGACGGTTGCTGGCAGCAAAGGATCTATCTGTGGCAACCACGCACAAGACCGTGCGGACTTGCTTGTTGCTATCGGCTCCCGATTTGTCTGTCAGTCGGACAGTTCGCGAACGGCTTATCCAAACGTTGAGCAAGTAATCAATATCAATGCGGACTTGGAAGCAGCGACTCATTATGGCAACGCAATGGCTCTTGTCGGTGATGCGGCTGCCACACTCGAAAAACTGAACGAAGCGCTCCAGCAAGAGCAAACCGTAGCACCCGGTACTGAGTCAGACTGGTTTCGTGAGTGTGTCGCTAAAAAACAAGAATGGGACAGCTTTAAAGCGGAACGATACAATCAGCCAACCTTGCAGGATTCGGTTTGGGGAGGTCAAGTGTTAACTCAACCGGCTGCCATCAAAGTGGCCGCCGATTGGGCCCGGTCCCAGGGAGATGTCGTGAACTTCTTCGATGCGGGGGATGTCCAAGCCAATGGTTTTCAGGTCGTCGAAGATGATCGCTTGGGTCGAACCGTTACGGAAACAGGTGCCAGCTATATGGGTTTCGCTGTTTCGGCCGTGCTGGCATCTGGTCTGACTGACAAGCCGTTTTTCGCGTTAGCGTTCTCCGGAGACGGGTCATTCACCATGAATCCTCAAATCCTGATCGACGGAGTCGAACATGGCGCGCGGGGGGCCATCTTGCTGTTTGATAATCGTCGTATGGGTGCCATTACCGGATTGCAACACGCACAGTACGAACATGAGCACGCCACCAACGATCAAGTGCAAGTCGATTATGTTGCCTGGACAAAGTCATTTGCTGGAATCGATGTACACGGACCGGTCCATTCCACAGAACATTTGCAGGAGGCACTCGAAGCGTCGTATGCCAACGGCGGGCTGAGTGTCATCTACGTGCCTGTCTATTTCGGTCCCGACGAGATGGCCGGCTTGGGTGCCTTCGGGCGTTGGAATGTCGGTAATTGGTCCGAAGATACGCAACGCCTTCGTCATCAGATTGGATTATAGGCCTGCGGTTCCATTTGTTTTGATTGTTTTCGCCACCGAGTTGCAAAATCATGCCTTCTGTAGAGTCCTCCACTGGCTTGTCGCGAAACCTTACTTCCTACGCGGATCCCGATTTTAGCCGCTACATACGCCGTGCGTTTCTGGCATCGGCTGGCTTTGACCAGAGCGATCTCGACCGTCCCATCGTTGGCGTTGTCGATACTTCTAGCGACTACAATACTTGTCACCGCACCATGCCGGATCTCATTCGGGCCGTGGAGCGTGGAGTTTTGGAGGCGGGGGGATTGCCGTTTGTCTTTCCTACTATTTCGCTGCATGAGATCTTGTTTTCTCCGACGACGATGCTCTTTCGGAACCTGATGGCCATGGCCACCGAGGAAATGATTCGAGCTCAACCGATGGATGCTGTTGTCTTGGTGGGAGGGTGTGACAAGACTGTGCCGGCGCAGTTGATGGCCGCCATTTCTGCTGACGTGCCAGCGCTCGCGTTGGTGACAGGAGCTATGATCACCGGTGACTGGCAAGGCGAACGATTGGGCGCTTGTACCGACTGTCGGCGCTACTGGGCTGCGTACCGTGGCGGTGAACTGGACGAAGCACAGATCGCCGGAGTCGAAAGTTCGCTTTGCCCCACTAGCGGCACGTGCATGGTCATGGGAACCGCAGCCACCATGGCTTGTTTTGCAGAAATGTTGGGTTTAATGCTACATGGTGGTGCCTCGCCACCCGCGGTGACCGGTGATCGACTACGCCAGGCTACGCAGACCGGTCGTGCGGCTGTTGATTGTGCCAGACAGTTGCGTAAGCCTTCAGATTTGTTGTCACGTGCGTCCTTTACGAACGCGTTCAAGGTATTGGCGGCTCTAGGCGGGTCCACCAATGCGATTGTTCACTTGATCGCTATTGCCGGACGCGCGGGAATTGATCTCACGCTGGACGATTTGAACGAAGCCGCTGCAGAAGTCCCGTTGTTGGTGGACTGTAAGCCATCAGGCCAAGGGTATATGGAGGACTTTCATGCAGCGGGCGGTCTGCCCACGTTGTTAAAAGCGTTAGAGTCCGTTTTGGATTTGTCGACCTTGACCGCAACCGGACAGACGCTGGGGGAGTACTTGGCCCATGTTGCTCCACCCGGCGATTGGCAAACGACGATCCGTACCCTCGAAGATCCGCTTGGATCTACTGGCGCGCTGGTGGCCTTGCGAGGTTCGCTTGCCCCGGAGGGTGCGGTCATCAAACGCTCGGCAGCTACGGATCATTTGTTGCAGCACCGAGGGCCAGCCGTTGTGTTTGATTCGCCCGACGATGCAGCACAGCGACTGGATGATCCTCAACTGGCCATCACACCCGACCACGTGATGGTGTTGCGTGGTGCGGGACCGGTTGGTGCAGGCATGCCCGAAGCCGGTTCGCTGCCCATCCCGAAATATCTGGCAGCACAAGGAGTCCGTGACATGGTCCGTGTTTCCGATGCGCGGATGAGTGGTACTTCGTACGGGACGGTGGTCTTGCATTGTTGTCCGGAAGCAGCAGTCGGAGGTCCGTTGGCGCTGGTGCAGGATGGTGACGAGATCGAACTAAACGTACCAGAAAAAAGAATTGATTTGTTGGTCGATGACGATGAGTTGGCTCGTCGCAAAACAGAGTTCCTCCCGCCTGAGTTACCCGATCGCGGTTGGCGGCGGTTGTACGCTCAACATGTTCAGTCAGCGAGTAGGGGTGCCGACCTGGACTTTCTTTTGCCAGGCAGAGAACGGTCCTAGGACTGTTCTGTGCCTATGATGTCAGCTGCCGTATTGCGAGTTCAAGCTCTGATAATCGCGATAGAACATCTCGGCGCACAGGCCAAGGTCCTTTTGTAAGGTGGTGTCGTAGTATCGGAATGTTTCACATTCGACACTGAGGCAACCGTCATAACCGATCTTTTTCATCGTGCTAAAAAAACCTGGCCAATCTACTCTGCCCTCGCCAAGCATCGAGAACAGGAATGTGTCGTCCATGACTTTTCCCGGTACACCGGCCGTGTCTTTCACGTGGCAGTGGAAAATGCGATTTTGAAGCTGCTCGATCGTCCAGCTGACGGTGTTGTAATGCAGCTCCATATGGGATGGATCGTAGTTGCACCCCAGAAAAGCCGAATCGTATCGATGTAGCAATTCCGCCAATGTGTAGTATTCGCGACAAACCATTCCGTAGACAGCCTCGATGGCTATTCGTACCTGAGCCTTTTCTGCGGCTGGAATGATTCGGTCCATGGCGTGACAGACCATCGTCCAGGCTTCCCCTTCACTGATTTCCTTGTGCAGCACGGGGGAGCCAATTTGCATGAAGTGTGCTGGGCCGGTGTAGAGATTCATCACGCCGATTCCTAGGTCCCCGGCGGCGGAAATGCAATCAAGGATCAACTGTAGCTCACGTTCTCGAACGTTTTCATCTCGATGCACAAGCTCTCGTTGCACGACCCATTCCGAAACTGAAAGCCCGCCTGCTTCGGTCATGCGAATCAGGTCTTTCATTTCTTGCTCGGTCATCGTCTGTGGATTCAGGTGCGTGATTCCATATTCAATGCACTGATAGCCGATGTTGGCTAGCGTGGCCACGACTTCTTCATTGCTCAGCGGGCCCTGGTCCAAATTTAGAAAAAATCCAACGGGATTATTCATATTGTCTATCTCGGTAGTTTTTGGAGGTCGGTCAATTGCATAGCAATTGTAGTTTTTTACCAGTATCCACAACTGTTTCCGGTCAACAAGTCGTGAGGGGGAGATTTGTGAAGGATATCACACGAATTGAAGCGCAGTGGCCGAGCAGCTTTCCGCTCGCCGGCGGACAAGTCCAACGGACTCTAACAGGTAAACGGTTTCACTGATTATCACCACGGGTAGAACAAAGTAGTATCTATGGTGGATCGTATCCAACGGGTACCGAACCACCGGCGCTGTCTTCAATCATTAACGGATCTTGGAAAAGGATGTGGATAGAAGAAATGAGTTCCAAAGTCTCCTGTGCCATTATCGGAGCTGGCTGGTGGGGCACGACTGCAGATCTTCCTGCGCTAGTCAGGCATCCCCGGGAGAAAGTTTGTTGTGTCCACCATCGCGATGCGA
>JAKVBZ010000092.1 GCA_022448645.1 Pirellulaceae bacterium | reverse complement strand
GCAGGATTGGCGCAGGGTGCCAGAGGCAGCAAGTTCAACGTGCCGTCCAAGTGCGCCGTACCAGCAATATTCAGATGGTCATGTTCCACCCTGCCGCTGACGCCACCTGGCGGCCATCCCCAAAAAACCGAGGCCAAGCAGAAGAGCGGTTGTGGGTTCAGGGACACCTCATCCAGCTTCGCGTATGCCAGCGACGTGTAGCTTAGATCCAGATCATGCACAAAAAACCTACTAATATCCGCCATGACCAAGGAAAGGCCGGACAGGTTCACGTCGGACAGACCATCACATCCCCCACCGTGCAATTTTCTATCAGGCGTATCCTCGATGAATCAGCACCGTTGCTGTCACGCCGCAAAACGAAAACGCTCCAGCCAAGCTGGAGTTTTCTTTTTTCGACGAACAGAGCCAGCTGCTTTACCGCGAATCTAAGCCGGACCGATAAGCTGGACAGGGGATGGGTACAGTAGGCCGCTGTACTTGCTAGATCTTAGTTTTCCGCTGCTCAGACCATTGTGATGATTCCTGCCCAGTAGGACTTATTTTCACTGGCGATTCACACACAGGAGTTGAGCAGAGATTGCGAAAAACATACACTACGAGTCACTTCTGAAAGAGGCTCATGTTTGACTTGTTTAAAGTTGAATGACGGTAAAAAAAACTATCTTTACCATCGCGAGTTGAGACGATGTCCCGTTATTCCGTAAAGTGTCCCGGTTGTGGATCAACCCAGATGGAACATCTCACAAAACGTTGACATTTTCCAAGGTCATCCAAGAAAGGTCACACGACGCGTAAGCGCAGCGCCAAGAAGTGGGTCATCATTGGGTGCAGGGGCTGCAGATTCTTTCTGTTGGCCTCATTTGCATCGCTGCCGTTATCTTAACGACCACCACTCCGCCTGGTTGGACGCCACGACAGGCTTCCCTATTTTTTGTTCCAGTCGATCTGCGGCCTCCATGGAACGCCATGCTGTGCAGGAACAAAATAAAACATCAGCTTCAGGATCACAGACAGAGGAGGCAAACTCAATGATACGCTCAGGCTCCTGGTCATTAATACCCTGATTCCCTGACTTAGCAGCAATGGGATCACCGTCGACATTGAGGACTACAAATCCGGCGCCTGTAAAATATTCCTGTAATTTGTCATTATTCCATTCTGGATACGGTCGACAAATATTTGGCACCTGATGCAATCTCTGCATTCATGCAATCCATGGATTCTGCTGTTCCAAGGCCCGCGTTAGTCAACCACATTCGCATTCCATGGATGGTCACACCAGCAGGAGCAGCAAGTTGAAAATCTGCTTCGGCACCAATTCAAATAATTGGCACCGTATCCAGGACGTCATCGGCATCGAGTGAAGTGTTTCCACAGGCTGCCAAGCCTAGCCGTGCGATTTTACCAAGTCGGGGAAACTCTGTAACTCGTTTCATGGCTAGTCGCTATTTTGACCTCAACGCCCAACGCAGCGACAACCAGGGGATGACAAACAACACGAAAATGCAGATCTTCAGAAGTCCCAACCAACCGTAAACAAATAAATCGATTTCGTGGACCGATAAACCAAACCATGCTCCGTGCAACTGGTAAATGAATCCTCGGCCTACCATTGATAGCCCGATGGCGGCGAGTAGCAACAGGATCCCCAAGATAGAACAGTAAGCCAGCACTTGTGACAATGTTTCGAGTAAGCTTTTCGTAGATTCTGACATGGCAACCAACCTCCAATTGCTATTCACCGGTAGAAACCAATCATTTACTTCATTTTACGCGAATCCGTTGGCCAAAGCATACTTCAAAGTTGAGTTCGTGTGTTGAGACGCAACCCAACAGCCGAAGCCTTTAGCCCCTCGCGCTAACGGTTGTTGAAACAACCTGGAGATTCCATTTTGCCTCCCATACAATGATTGAGTATCATACGTTCCTCTACTTAACTTTCCGCACGAACAGACGTTCCAAAGACGAATGCATCGACCTGCTCTTAGATACGTTGTCGTTATGGTTATCTGCCTAATCGCCGTCGGGAATGATGCGCAGGCAGAAGACTGGCCGCGTTGGCGTGGACCGCGAGCTGATGGTACGTGGAACGGACCCGCCCTGAAGACATCGTGGGAAGAAACCGACTTGGCGGTCATGTGGCAATGTGCAGTAGGCGGTGGATATTCTGGAATCGCGGTGGCCAATGGTTTCGTCTATTTGCAAGATCGCTTGTTGGCACCGGAAGACTCAGAACGACTACTTTGTGTGGACGCTTCCTCGGGAAATCCCGTTTTCGAGGACCGCTACGCAGTCAAATATCACGACGACCATGACCGGTCCATTGATCACGACAGCGGGCCTCGGGCGACGCCCACTATTTACCAGGGGTTGGTCTATACGCTGGGTGCCATGGGAGAATTGCGATGCCTAAACGCGCGAACTGGCCAACTAATCTGGCGCAAACATTTGCTTGACGATTTGAATGGCCGCCTTTCAACATGGGGCTATTCGGCTTCGCCATTGATCGTTGGTAACTCTGTGATTGTTCAACCCGGAGGCGAAAACGGCTGGCATGTGGTCGCACTGGACAGGTTGACGGGGGCCATCCAATGGCATGTATTAAGCGACGAAGCCGGCTATGCAACACCAGTGCTTGGCGCGCACGCCAGTGGCCCTCTACTTATCCTGTGGACGCCTTCCCACATTCGAGGCGTGGACCCCCATTTGGGAACGCCCTTGTGGGACATTCCTTACGAAGTCAAGTATGGCGTCTCGATCGCTGATCCGATTTTATTTGACGACCTGGTCTTCGTGAGTGGTTACTGGGAAGGATCGAAGATGATTCGCCTTGGCAAGATGCGCACGCAAGCCGAATTGTTATGGGAGGAAGACGATGTACTTCATGGCCTGATGTCTCAGCCAATTCAACACGACGGCTATGCTTACCTGTTGGATAAGCGTCATGGATTGACCTGTTTTCACATGCCAACCGGACAAAAAAAGTGGGACGATGCGCATGCCTTGACCCCTCGAGGTCGAAATCCTCAGGCGTCCTTGGTTTGGCTATCGGGATCTAACCGTTGCTTGGCATTGAATGCAGACGGAATATTAGTTCTGACTGAATTAAGTCCTGAGCAACCTATCGAACTCGCCAGGCAAAAGATCATTGGCAAGACTTGGGCACATCCGGCTTTTGCTGACAGCTATGTTTACGCGCGAAGCGACACGGAGCTGGTATGCATTGCGTTGCCTGTTAAGAAAGAGGATTGAATAATGAAAACGGGTGGCTGGGAAACCCAGATCCACCCGTTTTCGTATCCTCTGAGACACCGGAGCGGCACGAATGCCGCCCCGGCGCTCAGTAATAAACTCCACCGCGAAGCACTCGTCAGAGCGGTTGACCCAGATACCGCTGGCCTGACAAGCTAATGCCCCAACCCAGGAGGGAGGGTAGTGTTAGCTTCCCGCAAATCTAACACTTCGGCGGAGTTTCACTTGTTGGTTGTTGTCTTGCGAAGGACTCCTACGTCAATGAATGGATAGTTTTTCCTAATGATTCCGTCTCATGCACAGCTGCCAGGATGGAATTCGCTGGACGACGTTGTGGTTCTCGCAACGACGCATGCATTCTTGGCAACGTGATTCCTAGCAAACGGCCCACAGCCAACGAGAACAGGGTGCGGTCCAAATCTGTCACCGTTTTACCGGGCACCACAAACTGCTGATGTTCTATAGAAAAGCAGAGTGAACTGTTTTCAACCCGAACATTTTCTGCTCGAAAATCGCTACGCTCCGATTGGCCAATGGTCAAACAGAGCTCAGCAAGGTCTTGTTCTACCGTTTCATCCTGGGATCGTTCCGGTGTCTCCCGCAGCACCACGGTTACCGGCTGCCTTGGGGCTCTCTGAGTAGGCTCTGCCGACGGCGATGTCGCCAACCACCCTTTCGCGCTGTGGGCACACCCAGGCCAAACAATGACATCAGGAGCGCACTGCGAAACAACCTGCATCAGTTGCTTGTCGTCAGCAATACCCACTTCAAAAACACCATAGTCATGCCGGATATTGAGTTGTGTGAGGGCCAGGGCCAGATCGGACGACGTCGCCGAGGAGACACAGTAAGACTGACCGGCTAAGTCATGACCGGCAATGACGTGGATATCGTGATACAAGTCCTGCTCATCCGCACGATTCGCCACCAGCACGAAGGTTCCGGAAAACATATCTCGCACCCATTGGCCGAATTGCCGTAGGGCCTGATTGGCATCGTCTACCTGGATACAGAATTTACCGGCCCAAGGTTCTACTCGGTGTCCTGACACGACAACCCCAATAGCTCCACGAGCGTAGGCCATCTCGGCACCATCATCATCCCACTTGGTCGCGGCCCAATAGACGTCTCCAGGCTGCACAAGTCGGCTGTCTGTCACAATACGATCCACAGACTGCATCTCACCATCCAATGGTGGCAAGCTGCCCAACTGGAGTTCTCCTCCAATGATTTCCGTGATGTCACGTAGGCAAACGTTATTCATGTCCATCATGCATTCACCGATGAACTCACGCTGAGCGAGCTGTTTGTGCGGTGAAGGGAAACGTACATACCTTGAGCCGGGAATGGTTTTGGAGGGACATTCGTCACTCCAAAACCGAGCTCAGGTACATAGGAATTGTTTGAAACGAAAAGTTAAAACGAAATGACAGCTGTCAGGTTTGGTACAGCTGTATCCGACCACCTCAGCCACGAGCGAATGACGCGAGCCAAGGTTCTTCGGTAGTTGATTTGACGGATTCGTACAGCCACTGCTGTACAAAATCACGGTCTGAGTATGTCAAGGCCGCACCGTCGTGTTCGAGTTCGCGACGCACAGGACTTCCGGTGATTAACACGGTATCTTGCGGCTGTGCTTTTTGTAGTGCCCAATCAATGGCCCGCAACCGATCAGGCATCACATGAGCCCGTGACGGTCGGTCATACCCGTCCAGAATTTCATGAACGATGCCCAAAGGAGCTTCCGTACCGGGACAATCACTGGTAATCACACCAGTGTCTGCCAAGCGTTCTACAGTTCTTCCCAAGAGGGGTCGGTTATCCCGGTCTCGTTCTCCGGGAGCACCATAAACACAAATCAGGCGGCCACGGGTGACGCGTCGCAATGTCCGCAACGAATTAGCCAAAGAATCCGGAGTGCAGGCGTTATCGACGAAGACTCCAAAGTTCTGACCGCATTCTATACGTTCCAGACGCTGGGGAATCACTTCCACCGATTCCAAGCCGCGTACAATCGTCGGCAAATCGAGACCATAGACAAGTCCTACAGCCGTGGCGGTCAGGCAGTTGTACACATGTTGGTCACCGATGATACGTGTCCGTACAGGAATGGAATCACTACCGGCAGAAATCAAAAAAGTTTGTTCGCTGATGTGACGCTCAATCACCGTCGCCGTTAGCTCTGCCGGCGATTGAATTCCGATGGTGAGCAAAGGACGTTGAATTTGGCTTAGCAGAAACTTGCTCGCCGGGTCATCGCTATTCACAACCGCCAATCCTCCAGGAGCCAATTGGCGAAACAAGCGACCTTTGGCTTGCCGGTATTTCAGTACGGATCCGTGAAAGTCAATATTTCGTCGTTTGACATTGGTCAGGCAGGCGACATCAAACTGGATACCGGCCGCTTGTCGGGTGGCCAACGCGATGCTCGATAGTTCCAAAACGGCATGAGTACACCGATTAGCATGCATGCGCCCCATCCAGGATGCTATTTGAATCGGGGACAAATCTTCGTTCCCCGCAGACACGACGTCGACACCGTCGCTATAGCCCAACGACCCCATCATTCCTGTGCGATAGTCGGCTCCCTCGAGAATGGCCGCGATCAACGTACTTACAGTTGTTTTTCCGCTCGTACCCGTAACACCAATCACTTGCAATTGTTCGCTAGGCTTGCCCGCTAATGCCTGGCAGACGTAGGCATGGGCTTCCCGCGAGTCGTCCACGACGCAAATGGGAACTTGTACGGGTAGAATCCGTTCGGCGAGTACAGCGGTAGCTCCTTTGTCGACCGCAAGACATGCGTCGTCGTGTCCATCGTAGTACGGTCCATCGACAGCGATGTACAGGTCGCCCGGTTTGCAGTGCTGCCAATCGGTACAACACGAAGTAAACCGCAGGTCTTTGGCCCCGAAAAACCGACCGTCCGCCAGTAGATTGCGTAGACTGATCCCGTGAGAATATCCCGTCGCCGTTTGCATCGACTAAGGCCTCCTTGCCCTACCATCCGGCTGTTCATCAGCCACCGATGTAAGCCGCGCTCCTGCGGACTCGTTTGGGAAGAATTGTGTCCAGGTTTGCAGTTAGAGTCAAGCCAAGTTTTTGCCTGATAGCAATGCTGGCAAATTAGTTTTCCGGTGACATCATGGTAAAGCCTTGCGATTGATTCTTCTGCACGTTAGGCTTGGTCCAATCAGCTAATGTGCGGCGCGACGCGAGACAATGCTTTGAGGGCTAACCGTTGCCATTTTTCATATAGCACGGGCCTGGTCCATCTCGCAAGACCTGGACCAGAGACACAAGTTACCAACGAGGTAACCATTTCATACCTAAAGTGCCTCGCAATATTGCCCGCGGGAATCGCACAAATTGATAGAGTTCATCATGCCGCGAGATGAAGATTTTACGGTTGACAGCCTTGCCAGTTATTTACACCTCTTGCCTGCACAGATTGCCAAATTGGCGGACCGCGGCGAATTGCCTGCAAGAAAAGTATCCGGGCAGTGGCGATTCTCGCCGGCAGAAATCCATCACTGGATGGAACAGCGCATGGGAGTCCTCGATGACGACGGACTGGCACATGTCGAAGGGGTCTTAGAACGGGCGGCCACCGATTCAGTAGAACCAATCAACATCACCAAGATGCTGCCAGTTGAATCCATCGCAGTTCCCTTGGCAGCACGTACTCGTGGACGAGTCATCCAAGCGATGTCGCAATTGGCCGCAACCAGTGGATTCCTTTGGGATGCCGACAAGATGGCGGACGCGGTCCGGGCACGAGAAGACATGCAGCCTACCGCACTCGATAATGGTGTCGCATTGCTCCATCCTCGCCGGCCAATTCCTTCCATTTTGGGCGAATCTTTTCTGGCGTTTGGTCGCACAGCAACCGGCATCCCCTTCGGCAACAGCCGGGGAATGCTAACCGACATCTTTCTACTCATATGCTCGACGGACGACCGAGGTCATTTAAGAACTTTGGCCCGCATTAGTCGACTATTCACAGATAACGATTTCTTAGCAGCATTGCGTATGGTGGAAAATGCGCAAGCCGTGCACACCCTGATTGCCAACAAGGAAGCGGACCTGAAATGAAAGAGCTTGCGGCGTTATTCGTCGGTGATCAGACTCACGGTGAATTTCAAATCGCATTGGAGTGGCTCCAACAACAGACTCAGCTGAGTTTTGCACGAGACCTGTGTTCCGCCGAAGATTGCTGCCTCGCTGCTGAGAATGGTATCGATTTGATTGTGCTGGCGGCCGCTCGACCAGGCGAGTTCCTGGATGAAGAAATAAACCATCTGCGCCAAATAGCACCGTTGGCTCGTATCGTTTCTTTGCTGGGAAGTTGGTGTGAGGGCGAATTGCGCAGCGGTTACCCCTGGCCGGGTGTCTATCGTATCTATTGGCACCAATGGCCAGCCAGGGTGGCTCCTGAAATCATCAAACTGCGCCAGGGTGGCTGCCCTGTCTGGGGACAAGCCTTGACCATGACACCATCCGAAGAGGTGCTACACATGGCCAAGCCCCAAATAGCAAAAAGATCGCAACTCGTCGCCATACACGCTTCCAATCCAGAATCAGCCAGTGCCCTAAGGGATGCGTGTCAACACCTAGGTTATGCCACGATATGCGCTGTGGGTGAAGACTTTCCAGACGTTTTCGGCGTCATCGCCGTCGTGTGGGACGTTGCCCACTCCTCAGAAATCCAAGTCAGGATGCTCCCAAGGCTCGTGGAACACTACCACTCCAACCCGATTTTGGCGACAGCTTCGTTCCCTCGCCGAGACATGGTAGACCAGCTATTGGCTGGTGGAGTGCACCGTTTGCTTTCCAAACCATTTTTTCTACACGACTTTTCATGGCTTTTGAAAAACATGATCGATAGCCATGATAGCACTTCCTCCGTGACGCTCATGTCAGCATGACCGGGCGAACGTCGAGGATTGCACCGCACATTTCAGGCCGCTTACGCTATCACCATCTGAAGATCGATGTTTGAACTTGAAATAGATGGCTCAATTCGGGAGACTCCCCACCATCCTATCAAATCTTGCTATTCCCGTTTCACCGTTTGGTTAACGGCCTACGCGTATCGCCGAGAGACACCGTGCTGCGTTGGATCATCATACTATACTGCACCGTCTGTGTTTGCGCTGTGGGCTGTGGTCCTAGTGCGCGGATGGCTGAGTGGAAGAAAAAATGGAAAGTCTTTGCTTGGTCCCAACCCGATCCGACCCACATCGCCTCCTTGCCTACCTCTCCTGAAATAGGTTCATCAACGGCAGCAGCACTTTCGAATCCACTCTACGTACCGCCAGTAGACCGTGAGTTTCTTTGGAATCAAATCGTCGACACAGTCAATGACTACTTTCGGATTTCCCAGGAAAGACGTGTGCAAGACATCGGTGGTCAGTTGACCGACGGTCGTATCGATACGCTTCCAACAACCGGATCGACTTTGCTAGAACCCTGGCGAGGTGATTCGACTCGAGGCTATGAGCGTTTACACGCCACCTTGCAAACCGTAAGACGACAAGCGATGGTTACGGTCGCACCAGATCATCAAGGCTACTTTGTTGAAGTGATCGTGGAGAAAGAACTCGAGGCCGTTGACCAACCAGAACATGCTTCGGTAGGATCCGTCACTTTACGGCACGATACGTCGTTGACCAGCCGACAGAAAACAAGACGAAACCGAGTCGCCAACTTGGGATGGGTTCCACAAGGACGTGACATATCGCTTGAACAAAAGATACTTCAAGAGATTCGCGGTCGCGTCGCAAGCATCCAGCCGGGAGCACGGTAGGCCAGAAGTGTTTCATCATTTTTTGCCTTGCAGTCTGCGTGTTTCTTCCATGCTGTTCTTGAGTTGAACCGCCGGTTCACTATTGACTGATCCATCATGAAATTACTACTGGGCAAGACACTAAGAATCTTCCTGCCTCGGATCGCCTGCTAGAAACTCATTCGGTTGCTTAAAAACACTGATCGACACACAACCGTTGGGGCTGTGAACTTCGTGAACGGATCCCTCACTGCGCCAGACGAAGTTACCTGCAGAACATTCCCCTTGCTCGTCGACCAAGCTTCCTTCGAGTATAAAAGTCTGTTCGACC
This sequence comes from Pirellulaceae bacterium, assembly GCA_022448645.1. The sequence continues at coordinate 9,437 of JAKVBZ010000092.1, read as the reverse complement.
TGAGTATGCCGGTGCAACGGCAGACGAGCCCCAGGTTCCATGCGAAACAGCGCAGTGAACGCACCTGTAGTGGAATCCTGCCACAGCATCTTCATTTCCACGCCGGGAAAATCCGTGCCCTGCCACTCAAGCGTTTCAACATCAATGTAATGGGAACCTGTATTCTTCAAAGCTCTGCATACCTGAAATACCGTCGACGGGACATTCCTGCGCGAAGCCGAGCCACACGACGGCTGGCCTGACGTGAACGCCAAGTCTTATGAGCACTCCGCTTTGATCGCAAATGCGAAGCTACTGGCATAGCACCTGCGCGTCGCGATCGAATTTTTTCGAAAGAACCCTCACTATTGTCGAAAATGTACGGTTGATGTGAGGAATACCGAAATCGGGAATCTGTCGACTGTTGCATCTCATTGCCTCCTAAAAGAATGAACAGAGGACCTGCCACTACTCTCCTAACTGGTCCGGTTTTTTGTGTCACGCTTTCGCGTTTTCAACAGCTTCATACCTCCAATCATCAAAGCTTCACGAAAAAAGCCACTGCAACACTATACTCTAACAGGCATAGTACAAGAGTGGCCTTTTGCTGAGGTGCAGATTATGATGGCGGACATTAGCGTGCTCCAAATTTTATTTCCACTCGCAGGAATCTAACGTGATTGTATCGAATTTGACAAAAAAAACAAGCTACGGCAGTAATCATCACCGTGCTATTGCTCTCTTTCTACTACTACGACAGAACGGAAGATGGGGTTCGTTTTTTTTTAAGTTCTCACTTGTTATATGTTTAAATTTTTCTCTGGGCAGCAGTTTCAGCACTTCCTCTATGGTGCAGGCCAGCGAACCAGCAGCAAACATCAAAACTTACCAACCGAAGGACATTTGGCGGGCTGCTAAAGCTGGGGACGCTGATCTGATCGCAAAAATGATTGCCAGCGGAACCAACATTGACACCCGAACTTCGTACGGCGCAACCGCTTTGTCATTTGCTGCCGAACGGGGTCGGTTCGAGGTGGCCAAACTATTGGTAGAAGCGGGAGCTGACGTCAACAATGCGGATACGTTCTACGGATTCACACCTTATATTTGGGCCAAGTCAGGAGGCCACCAGGAATTAGTGGAGTTCCTGGAATCTCATGGCGCTACTGCAGAAGTGGACGACCAGAAGCCAAAGTCTTCCGAATCGAAGGAGTCTCCGGACTCCACCTCGGCTGCCTCCGCACCAGAACATGAAAAAAGGCCGGAGAACAACCAAACTACATTCAACTTTCCCGAGTTGAGTCCCGAACAAATTGAAAAAGAAGATCAAGAGGCCTGTTCTTCAAACTGGCCACAGTTTCGTGGAGTCGGCGGTCGGGGAATTTCGGAAGGCCGCCCGGTCCCTTTGCAGTGGGACGCCACCGAATCCAAAAACGTCCTCTGGCAGACCCCCATCCCCGGACTGGGGCATTCGTGTCCCTCCATTTGGGAAGATCAGGTCTATGTGACGACCGCGGTAAGCAGTGCTGGAAATGATGATCTAAAGATTGGGCACTATGGAGACGTCGCGTCGGTGGACGATGAATCCGTACATCGCTTTGTCCTGTACTGTCTAAATCGTCAGAGCGGTGCCATCGAATGGGAGCGAACATGCTTGGAGCGAAAGCCTCGGTATAAACGTCACCTGAAGTCCACCCATGCCAATGCGACAGTAGCTACCAACGGACAGTATGTGGTCGTTAGCTTCGGCGCCGAAGGTCTGTTTTGCTTTACGACATCCGGCGAGTTGGTATGGCAACACGATCTCGGGACCTTAAACAGTGGCTGGTTCTATGACGACGAATACGAATGGGGCTTTGGTAGTTCGCCTATCATTTGGAACGATCGTGTAATCATTCAATGCGACGCACACGAACACTCGTATCTGGCCGCGCTGTCACTAGCGGATGGCAGTGAACTGTGGAAGGTGGATCGTGACGAGGTACCGTCTTGGTCAACACCCACCGTGCACGAAACACCGGTGGGCCCCATGATCATCACCAACGCGACGCGGGGTATTCGAGGCTACGACGGACTGACCGGTGAACTGTGGTGGACATTGAGTGGTGGATCGGAAATCGTTGTGCCAACTCCGTTCGTCGCTTACGAAACGATTTTTGCCGTTTCTGGATATCGGCCAATTAAACCAATCTATGCGATTGCTCTTCGTGCCCGTGGTGATATCACTCCTGCAGAAGGACAAACAACAAACGAACATCTACGTTGGAGCATTAGAAAAGGCGGCTCGTACCTGCCAACTCCGCTAGCCTATCGAGGACGACTATATGTTTGCTCCAACTTGGGAATCATCAGCTGTTACGATGCACAATCCGGAAAGCGGATCTACAAAGAAAGATTACAAATTCAGGGTGTCCGTAGTTTTGTAGGTTCGCCCGTAGCTGCCGACGGACATATCTTTCTGCCAGCCGAGGACGGCCAGGTGTACGTACTGCCCGCCACCGAACAATTCGAACCATTGCACCACAATCAGCTCGGCGAAAACATCCTGACCACACCCGCCATCGTCGACGGTGTCATCTTCATCCGCGCCCAACGTCACATATTCGCTCTGGCAGACAAGGGCGAGATTTGAGAGTGCTCGGTTCAGGATTCAGGGCAGAGCAAGCCTGCAACCAATTCCCGCCTACCTGAAAAATGTGCTAGGTCAGCCCTAAATCGCTCAAAATGACTTGAGCACTGTTGTACGCCGGAAGTCCTGTGACGTTCCCACCGGGATGACAACAAGAACCGCACAAGTATAGCCCTTGCAGATGGCTTCGATAGTGGCCGGCTCCGGGAAACGGGCGGTGATACCCTAACTGACCATGCGTGAAACTCCCGACAAGCAGATCTCCTTGACGCATGTTCGGAAGGGAGCGTTCTGTGTCCAGCGGGCTCGCTACGAACCAATCAAGAAGATGCTTCCGAATCTCGTGTGAATATTCTTGCCATACGCTGATCATCTTTTCACCGTGTTGTTGTTTCTGCTGGTCCCACTGTCGGGGGTCGCCGTTTAACCGATATGGAAGTTTCTCCCACATGAACGCCGTATGCCGATGAGGAGGTGCCTGAGTGGCATCAAAGCGTGAAGGGCAACTGCCCCACATGACTGTCGACGGAATCGTGCCGGCCTGATGATGTTGGACAATATCCGAAAACTGGTTCGCCCGATCCAAACCGACAATCACCATCAGTGCGTCGTCGACACTCGCCGCAGCATCTCCAACTCCATAAAGAGGTGGAGATGACAAATTTGCATACAGACCAAAAAGAGGTGCGATCAAATTGTAGTGGAAGTTTCTAGCTCGTGATCGCCAACGGGAGGAAACATGTTGGTTGCCAAGCAACTCAAGAAACGTCTGCTGGGGATTCAGTGAGGAAACAACGAGGTGTTTGGCTCGAAAATGCTGCCCACATTTGGTCTTCACACCAGTGACTCGATCGTGATGGACAAACAAACGATCGAGTTCGACTCCAGTGATCACCGCTCCGCCAAACGATTCAAACGCAGTGACCAATCCCTCCGCCAATTTCCCGCTTCCACCGATGCACATCTGAGCCATGCGTTGACTGGCAAACAAAGCCGGTATGTGGTGCGCCATTCCAGGCTGCATTAAGTTGATTTCGCGCAGTCCATTGAAAAACAATAATCCAGCTTGAACCGTGGGGTGTTCAAATTCCCGGGTCACAAAGTCCCAAGGAGAGAGGGCTTCCAATTCGAGCAGCTGACGACCGTCCGATGATTCTTTCCAACGATGCCGTCGCACGTCTGGTGGCCAGGGAGGGGATTCGGCTTCTGGACGCAAAACATTGTCCACGATCGTTCGAAAACGACCTGTCCACAGGCCCAAAGTTTCGGCATCCCGCTCACTGAATTGGGCAACGGACGCCAACGTCTTGTCGATTTCCGTGTGCCAAATTAGCGCACGCCCCTCGGAAGTCACCAACGCCACGTTGGCATGGGGGGTGACGTATTGAACTTCATGGCGAGCCAGTTCCAGGTCATTAAACCAAGGCAACTGGGTGACCCCGCGATGAAAGAAGGAATGGGTATTGTGAAAAAAACCGGATCCAGTGGGAGACTCGATCGTCGCCAAACCACCGCCCGGCCGTTCCCGCCGCTCGAGACACAGCACACTCAGTCCTGCCCGCGCAAGATAGGCTCCAACAATCAGGCCGTTATGGCCAGCACCAAGAACGATGGCGTCGAATTCGTCCGGCATGTACAGAAATGTTGCTAATGAGTCACGTCAAGGTGCACGGTGAGATAAATAAGACTCGGAGTGCCCCCAGAAAGTTTAGCCCCGGAGACAAACTGTCCTGAGCTAACGAAAAATAAGGAAAACCTTCGTAATCGCAATCGTAATCCAAAGCCGAAAAAGCATACACCGTGTCATCGAATAGGGCAGGAGGAGGCAGGCCCATGACTCGCAAGAGAATCTATTAAACCATGCCCCGTGTGGCAAACATGTCACCCAGTCCCAGCTGCGTCGGTTCCCAGCATCGTTTCCAGTGCTGAAATGAATGACGAATCTTCCGTCTGTTTATCCACAATATTAAATTGCCTTAATCCTTCTTCAGAGGTCGTGATCAGAATCTCGATATGTGCCGGTGGAAGGCAGCTCGCTACTCGGTCCGACCATTCCACAAAGACCAACCCGTCGGATTGGAACATCTCATCAACTCCCAATTCCAGGAACTCATCTTCGTCAGCAATGCGATAAGCGTCCAAGTGATAAAGTGTGCGCCGCCCATGGTACTCCTGGCATAACACGAACGTAGGACTGGTGACGTCTTTACGATCGATACCAGCCGCGCCGGCAATCGCTTGAACGAGCCGTGTCTTTCCAGCTCCCAGGGTTCCCTGCAAACCAATCACGGCACGCTGTGGTAAGACAGCTTCTAACGTCGCTCCTAAGCGATCCGTATCCTGCTCCGATCGAGATTCGAACAAATAACTTGACATGTCGTTTAATGCGTATATCCGGCGGGTGAAAGTTTGGCACGCTGTCCCGAGTCGTCCACACCATACAAACCTGGTTGCTCGGTGCAATGGCCAATGCGAGTCACGGGTACGGAATCAGGAGGTTGGGCCAGTAGTCGCTCGGCTTCAGCCGGCGGCAAGGCAATGACCAGTTCGAAATCTTCACCGTCAGCGAGTGCATGCTGCAAGGGGGTCTTCACGAAATCCGTGGACTTCGCCAGTTCATGAGCCGCATCGGCAATCGGGATAGCTGCCAGGTCCAATTCTGCACCGCACCCGCTTTCCGTCATCATACGAAACAAATCAAGACTCAGCCCATCACTCACATCCATTCCCGCATGAACCTCAAACTGTTTTCGGATGTAAAGAGCTTCTGACACGCGAGGGTTAAAATCCAAATGTTTGCCTAGAATGCTTCCTCCAAATTCACCGGTCACGAGAATCTGGTCACCCGCCACAGCTCCATCTCGACGCAGCACACCGGCGGCAGTCACTTGCCCAATAGCCGTCACCGAAATGGCAAGCGGCCCGTTCCAACAGTTAGTATCGCCTCCGGCAACCGCCACCGCCCACTCACTCGCCAGTGGCAACAGACCTTCGTAAATTTGCTGCGCAGTTTTCAAGGCCTGATGCCTAGGCAGGGCCAGGCTGATAACTATCGCAACCGGTTTGGCGGCCATGGCAGCCAGATCGCTTAGATTCACTGCCAACGCCTTGCGTCCCACCTTTTCCAACGGCGTAACCTGGAGGTCAAAGTCAACTTGATCGGTGAGCAAATCGGTCGTAACGACACAATTCGCATCGTGCTGCCATTGCAAGATCGCTGCGTCATCGCCTGGTCCCAGGAGGAGGCTCGAGTGGGTGGGAACCCGATCCCGCAACCAGCGAACAAATTCAGTTTCCATGGGCAGACACCGGATGCCGCTTCGGAGGAATGGTGGCAAGTGTCACCGCTTGATCGGCCAAATCCGTCCGTACAAATTTGCGAATTTCTGGTTTGGAATCGCCGTGGCGGTAGATTTCCAACAAACCTTCTCCACCACCATCCAGCTTAGCGTGCCTTAGGACAAGACCACCGCAGAACTCCAGCGCCGCTTCGCTCACCGGCCCAATGAGCAAACCATCCGGCCCGGCAAAATTATGCGGATGCATGCGCACGCTTTGCTGCGCATCCTCGCGTTCATGCATGTACATCAGCTGATCATTGTCGAATGCATTGCGACCAATGATGACTTTAACCTGACGATCTAAACGAAAATGACGTCCTAGTTTGAGCAGTTCAAAATCCCAGCGTGCACTAGTTGGATCTAATTGAATCAGATCGTGGACCTTCTTTGAAAATCGAGGCTCGGTCAGCGCGCAGCCCGTGGAAGGTGAGGGAATATCCTTGAATCCAAATTGACGAGCCAGCTTGATTAAGCCTTTTCGACTTCGGCCGACAAACCCATACAGCTTGGAGCGGTCGACCATGCCTTGAAGCTCTGGGAGTGTTGGGGGTAGTACCTTTGCGGACAAAGGCCGCAACAACCGGTCTGCCAACCCCGAGTGATGAGAGATCGTATCCAAATCGCGGCGTTTCTGGCTCATGGGGCGCTGTCCGACGACTTCACCACTTACAACAAACGAAGCCCCTGTTTGGTTGGCATACTCCCAAGCGTATTGGAACATGTAGATACGACAATCCACACACGGGTTGGCCCCACGACCATACCCAAATTGAGGCCGTTTGATGACGTCAAGATAGTCATCATTGGTATTGAGCACCGTCAGCCGAACTCCCAATTCACGTGCAGCCCGACCGGACGCATCTTGGCAACAAGTGAATGTCGTTTTGAAGTTCAACGCTTCGACGTCAACTCCTTGTTCTTGCATGAGCCGAACAGAAAGCATGCTGTCCAAGCCACCGGAGAATAATGCGACACAACGAACGGACATGAATATCAACCCATCAGATACTTGCTCTTAAATACTTGATCACTGACTCTTAGTTGTGACTTTGACTAAGCGAAGTGTCAAGCTCATCAGAGAATTCAGGTGGTTTGCCACTAAGTTGAGCCAGGGCATTGCACGCCGCCCGCTGTTCGGCTTCTTTCTTGTTGCGGCCCCAAGCAGCCGAATGCGTCGAGCCGTTCACCAGGGCAGCCATTTTGAAACACTTGCTATGGTCCGGACCAGATTCGTCCATCAACTGGTACGTGGGCGTATGGCCAAACTCTTTTTGAGAAAATTGTTGTAGTTGGGACTTATAATTTACCCCCGACTCGCCACTAGCCGCCGACTCGATTTCCGGCTGCATATGGCGTTCGATGAATATTACAGCCTCTCGGGAACCACCGTCTAGATAAATGGCAGCCACAAGTGATTCGAAAACGTCAGCCAGCAAAGACGAAGGGACTCGACTTTGAGCCGCCATCCCTTTCCCCAAGATCAAACATGCCTCCAATTCCAACTCATCACTAATTCGAGCACACGTTTCCCGGCTAACCACAATGGATTTGATCCGTGTGAGATCTCCTTCCAAATAGCTAGGAAAACGGTGGTAGAGCATTTCGCAAACCACCGCGCCCAGAATCGCATCGCCCAAGAACTCAAGTCGTTCATTGGACGTAACACGGTGTGACGCACCAGAAGCATGCGTCAACGCAGCGAGCAGATAGTCTTTGTCGCGAAAGACATATTCAATGCATTTCTCGCAACGCTCGAGCTTCGCGCTGTGATCCTCAACAGGTTGTTTACGTGGCACGGAATCAGATCCAAACCACGGCTAACAAAGCGGGGACCGGCTCCACGGTAACAAACCGTTGGAGTATTGTAATTGCACCGAAACAAGCCAGCACTGAGATGGCCTGTCCCCGTTGTGTTAGTCGTGTCTATGAAAGGTGTGGAAGAAAAACTTCATTCGTTGCCGAAAACAGTTCTGTTACACCAGGAAACTTCTACCTGACCAACATCCATACTCAAGAACAACCGCCGGCAATCACTTAAGTCTAACGAATAAAAAGCGTTATGTCAATCCACAACACTTGAATAGCACCTCCCAACGGATGCTTCATGCACATTAGACGAGTCGAAACCAAGTTGTAAATGCTACGCCTCACAATTGATCCGGCATCTACAATAAAGCTATGGCAACAGACCGGCAACCATTTGATACCACCCGATTTCACCCTATAATCCTTCCGGCAATGTCGTGACGGTGGCGTCTGAATAGAAACAGGCACGATCGTGTGGAAGTTTGCCATGCCGCCCCTAGAGATCCGTTTTAACACCGCCCTGTAACTTCGCCGATTTTGTGGTGTCGAAACTTCGGTAAAACTGCAAAAAGGACATCTGATGGATAGCTGCCTGCTTTACAGAAAACATCGCTTCATTCGTTGGTCGTTAGCCCTAGCTCTGGGAATCGTATGGCTAAACTCCGGTCACTCCGCAGCCGATGATTCTCTGGATTCATCACAAATCGCCCGACGCCTGTCGCACGCGTTTCGAACAGCTGCAGAAAAAGCAATGCCGTCGGTTGTGACAATCATTACCAAGACCGCAGTCGAAGAAGGCCGGGAGTTGACTAGGGAAGATTTTCCGTTTGAATTACCACCTGATTTTGAACTTCCCCCAGGATTACGACTTCTTCCGGACGGCCTGTCGTCGCGAGGCGTCGGATCAGGAATTGTGATCCGTGACGATGGCGTCATCCTCACGAACAACCACGTTGTCGAACATGCCGATGAAGTTTGGGTCAGGTTCGCTGACGGATCCGAATTCGAGGCCTACGATATCCGCGCAGACGAGAAAAGTGACTTGGCTGTATTTCGAGTCCGAGCGGATAAGAGTTTCAACGCTGCAATCCTAGGAGATTCAGATCAGCTGGGAATCGGAGATTGGGTGCTGGCCATTGGTAGCCCATTTGAGTTGGACACCACGGTAAGTGCGGGAATCATCAGCGGCAAGGGACGTGGAGTCCGGAAAATCAAACGGGGCAAATTGATTCAAACCGATGCAGCCATCAATCCTGGTAACTCCGGCGGCCCCCTGGTGAACCTCAAGGGAGAAGTGGTTGGAATCAACACGGCAATCGCCAGCACGAGTGGTGCTTACGCTGGCATCGGTTTTGCCATCCCCGTCAATCGAGCACAATGGGTAACACGTCAGTTGCTCGATACAGGTCAGGTTCGCCGAGCCTACTTGGGAATCTCAATCAATACGATTGATTCAGAATACGTGCGCGAACACGATCTGGACACAACCATCACACGAGGTGCTTTAGTTCAGCGAGTCTATGCGGGAACACCTGCGGCCGTTGCGGGAATCGAGAAATCGGATGTGATCATTTCCTTTGCAGGAAACCTGGTGCGTGATGCGGGCGACTTGCAAGATGCGGTCGAAGGGCTTCCGTTCGACACAACACACCAGGTAAGGGTCAACCGAGCAGGTACCATCA
>JAKVBZ010000091.1 GCA_022448645.1 Pirellulaceae bacterium | reverse complement strand
CCAGGCTTCGATTTCTGCCAACGGCGTCCAGCGACTGGCGGAGTGAACGCAGCAGCAATCCACTGTCCATGCCGACACCGAGCATACGAAATCCTTGATCCACTCGTTCAACGAGATTCTCGACACTCGTTGCCATCACCCCACAATGCTTCCCGGCCGCGTTGATGGTGTCTTTAAGTTCCAGTATCTTTTCTGCGACACCTGGTCCCTCCCACTGGCCTCGGTAACCTGCTGTTGCCGAGAAGTCAGCAGGACCAAAGAAAAAGACATCGGTCCCATCGAGTTCACACATGGCGGGAACATTGGGAATCGCACCCACACTTTCAATCAACGGAATTACGAGCACGTGCTCATTCGCCTCACTCGTGTGCTGAGGCAAACACTGCCCCCACGACGTAGCCCGCTCGCCCCCGATGCCTCGACGTCCCTCCACGGGAAACCGACAGTCACGTATCGCCTCTTCCAACTGCTCTACCGTCTCGGTCCAAGGAACGATAATCCCGTCCGCGCCGATATCCAGTACGCGTTTTGTGAGAGCCGTATTTCTCTCCGCAATACGAACGACAGCTACCGTATCGCTGCGCATGGCAGCACGGACGTGCTCGTTGATCTCCTTCCAATCAAGATGTCCATGCTCGGCATCAATGACGACATAATCCATTCCCAAAGCAACGGCCATCTCTGTAATCGAAGCCGACTCTAGTGTTACCCAGAGTCCATGAACGGCCTCCTGATTGGCTAACTTTTCACGAAACTTTTTTAACGCTCGAACCTTCACGTAACGTGTCTCCTAGTAACCTTTCAACAACAGACCCTTCCTCTGCGAGGGTCACGCCGTAGTGAATATGGCAGTGTCAAAACATTGTAGAGCATTCAAGCTCAAATACGATATCAAACCAAGGCCCACACCAAGTCTGGCTGGCCCGCGGAAGAGAGAAGCCTGACGGATTTTCGATTTCTCGATGAGACAGGCGTGTCGGGAACTTCCTGATTTACCTACAAGGACAATATCGCCAACTCACCGACAAGTAGGACCACCGTATCGCGCTATCCAAACCACCCTACAACATCTCAGCCATTGTCTTGATACGCCCTCCAAACACGCTGGGCCTCATCCACTGCGTTGATCCAGCGGCAACCACGGTCGAAGCTCGGGGCCCGTATATTGTGACCTGGGTCGAATCAACCGATTGTTGTCCAGCTGCTCGATCACATGGGCAGCCCAGCCGGCCACTCGACTTAACACAAACAATGGCGTGTAAAGCGGCACCTCCAGGCCCATATAGTGGTACAGTCGAGCACTAGGCCAGTCCAGGTTGGGAGGCAGTTTTTTTTCTTCGCCCACAATGCGTTGGATGACATCCGCCATCTCTTCCATATCCGAATTTCCAGTTTGCGCAGCCAACTGTGCACAAAGTGTTTTGAGGTATCTCGCTCGCGGATCTCCATCTTTGTAGACTCGGTGGCCAAAACCCATGATGCGAACTTTATTGGCCAGCGCCTCTCGCACCCAGCTTTCAGCCCTGTCGGAACTGCCTACTTTTTGGAGAACTTCCATCACGCGTTCGTTCGCACCACCGTGCAAGGGGCCTTTCAGGGCACCGATCGATGCGGTAATCGAGCTATGCAGGTCGGAGAGTGTCGAGCAAACAACTCTCGATGTAAACGTCGACGCGTTGAATTCGTGCTCGGCATACAAAATCAGCGACACGTCCATCGCCTTGACATGTTCTACAGACGGCTGAGTCCCGTGCAGCAACCATAACACGTTGCTCGCCAAACTTTGTTCGGCAGCCGCAGGCAAGGGCTCTTCGCCACGTCTCAACCGATAGGCCGCTGCCATCACGACGGGCAGTTGTGCCAACAGTCGCTCGGCCTTACGTACATTCGCGTCATGACTGCTGTCTGCAACCTCCGGATCCCAGTGGGCCAACAAACTACACCCAGTTCGCATCACATCCATGAGCGGCGTCTCATCAGGCAACGAACGCAGCGTTTGGATGAGTTCGTCGGGCACCTGGGAAGCCGACGCAAGTCTGCCATGGAATGAGGCTAGTTCTTGTGCGGTGGGCAGCTCACCTTGCAGGATCAAGAAGGCAACTTCCTCGAAGCTGGCGTGTTCGGCCAAATCTTCGATAGAATAACCGCGGTAGCTCAAACCACCCGCAATCGTACTGACCGCCGTTTCTCCAGCAATGACTCCTTCCAGCCCTGGACTATAGATCAATTCACTCATGACATGACCCGCAGGATAAGATTTCGTTCGAACGATTTACTTTCAACTATTGTCCACCAAAATAACGACGGTCTCGTTGTTCAAAGTCGCTGTAGTCCAACAGTTCGTACAGCTCTTCTCGAGTTTGCATCAAATCGAGTAATGATTGCTGGCTCCCTTCATCGGCCATCATGGCCAGCGCCGCTTCCATGGCTTTCATGGCAACGCGGAAAATGGTGACAGGAAACAGCACGGCGGCATAACCCAAATCGGCTAACTCATCGACCGTTAACAAGGGACTCTTGCCAAACTCAGTCATGTTGGCAATCAGAGGAGCATCAATGGCGTTGGCAAACTGCTCGAACTCATCTCGATTTTCGAGGGCTTCGGCAAAGATCCAATCTGCGCCCGAATCCAAGTAAGCTTCCGCTCGACCAAGAGCCGCGTCCATCCCCTCCACTCCGCGTGCATCTGTACGGGCAATCAGTACTAAATCAGGGTCGAGGCGCGCCTCACATGCGGCCTTCAACTTAGCACACATCTCTCCCGTAGGTACCAATGTCTTGCCAGAAAGATGACCACAACGTTTGGGCAGCTGTTGATCTTCGATCTGAATCGCGGCAACACCAGCACCCTCTAAATCAACGACAGTGCGCTGCACGTTGATCACATTGCCAAAACCCGTGTCAGCGTCGACGATTACTGGAACCTGGACAGTTCGGGTCAGATAGGTCGCCTGCTGGACTAATTCGGTGGCTGTGAATAATCCAACATCAGGAAGGCTCAGAGTTCCCGCAGAAAGCACAGCTCCGGAAAGATAAATGGCATCGAATCCGTACCGTTCAATGAGCCTACCGGCCAAAGCGAACGGCGCTCCCGGAATCACGATGGTCGTGTCCTCTACCATTTCTCGCAGGGCTTTACCGGGCGATACATTTGTCAATTTCTGCCACCATTCCTGTAAAGAAAAAAACCTATCTGCTGAAATATAGGGTGTTTACGTAGAACCGTACAGGGGCGACCATTCATGTGTGGCCACCACAAATTCGTTATTCTTAGAATTCTGACCAGGCAGACTGAAACTTTTTACGCTAGCGCGTCGTCCAACCATAAGAGGCCAACCGAGTCCCACCAACGTGGTGTATGACCTCCCATGGCCCGGCACATTGAGGAGCAGCGATCATGTTTTTTATTGGTGGACTTCGACGAAGGTTTTTCTTGGGAATAGTTCTTGCCGGGGGTGCCCTTTTCTTTTTTTCTCCGGACAGAATACGCGGCGATGAATTCAACCTCCAGGAGACGCGCCAACAAGCGTTGAAGTTACGTCAAGACGACAACCATCTAGAAGCGTATCAGCTATTCCGACAACTTGTGCTTCGCCCGTCCAACGCCTCACATGCACCGACCGACCTTGTGCACGCGGTCGGCTGCCTCAACGATTTAGGTCGAACCGCTGAGATCGACGAGCTGCTAGAGAGTGTCTTGTTGGCACATCCGAATCAATGGCACCTATCCCATGCTGTCGCTCAGCAGTTTTTGACCATTCCTCACCACGGTCATCTCGTGGCTGGTAAGTTCGAACGTGGTCCTCATCGTGGTGGCGGCAATTATGTTAGTGCCGTTGAACGTGATCGTGTGCGTGCATTGCAGTTGCTCGCACGATCGTTTCCGCTGGTAGAAGCCGACGACAATCGAGTGGACGTTGCCAATTTTTATGGGACGCTTTCCAGGACGTTGCTATCTGTACACGGGCAACAAGTTTCATGGAGATTACAAGTTCTCACTAATTTGGACATTCTTCCCGACTATGACAAGCAGCACTATTTCACGCCGCCCAGTCTGGCGCCAGTGGACAATGACGGACAACCGGTCTTCCACACATCCGTAGATCGTTGGGAGACGGCCGTCACCGACGGCCAACGTTGGCGATGGGCCTTGGACCAGATCGCAGCCAACAACCCCCGCGATCAAAAACAAGTTTTACGACAATTAGCAGCATTCTACCGGCACCAGTTCGGCGTCCAGACTCTGACGAACTGGCAGCATTTATTTTCAGACCAAGGCAAAGAGAAAGAAGAAGATCACCGCGGTAATATTTTTTCTCTGCACACTTTGAAGGATGACGAAACACTGGCTCAGCTGGCCAATGGTGTCCAGCGATTTAAGCTTCCCGACGAGTTTAACCACATCAAGATCTACAAGAGGATTCTGTCAGAATTCGACGCCAAGTCATGGGACGACATGCAGGCCCTGGCAGAAATTTACGAAAACCGCCGACAACTACCCCAGGCTGCCAAGTATTGGAAGATGCTAACGTCCCACACCAACAGAAACATGCGCAAGCATGCGCAAGAACGTTGGGGCCAGATCGTAAACAACTGGGGGAAGTTTGAACAGCGCGGCAGTCAACCCGCCGGCGAACGTGCGACCGTTGACTTCATCTTTCGCAATGCGACACAACTGCAACTTACCGCCAAACAGCTGAACATCGATCAGCTGCTGCAAGAGGTCAAACGTTACATCCGCTCTAAACCAAAACGTCTCGACCACCGAAAGATTGACATTGCCAATATCGGACATCGAATGATTCAGCGCAATGAAACAAAGTATGTTGGCAAAGAGGTTGCCGCTTGGAACGTCAACTTGGAACCTCGACCGCATCATGAGGATCGCCGTATCACCATCCAGACGCCTCTGAGGAAGGCAGGCGTCTATTTGGTCACTGCCAAGCTGAACGACGGAAATACTAGCAACATCGTCCTATGGGTCACGGATACGGCCATCGTCAGGAAACAGCTATCCGGCCAAACACTGTATTTTGTCGCGGATGCCGTCTCAGGCGAGCCGATCGCGAATGCGAATGTCGAGTTCTTTGGCTACCGCCAAGAACGGGTTACAGGAAAACGATATCGCATCACAACGGGTAATTTTGCCGAAAGCACAAACCGTAACGGCCAGGTGATCCCTGATCCGCGCGACCTGAAAGAGGAATTGCAGTGGGTCGCCATCGCACGCACGAATCAAGGCCGGTTGGCATACCTTGGCTTTGAAGGTGTTTGGCGAGGACAGTACCACGATGCCGATTACGCAGCCACCAAAGCCTTTGTGATTACGGATCGCCCCGTCTATCGTCCCGACCAGAAAGTTCATTTTAAGCTATGGGTACGCCATGCCCAGTATGATATGGACGACGTGTCGCAGCTCGCGGGAAAAGTATTCGAGGTTACCGTTCGAAATCCAAAAGGCACCAATGTCCTAAAACGCAAATTCACAACGGATGAATATGGAGGAATCGTCGGAGAATACAACTTACCGGTCGATGCCACGCTCGGCGTCTACCATTTCAGCCTCGTGGGCGAACATCGTCATGGCATCCAAGCAGGTCAGACTTTTCGGGTAGAAGAATACAAGAAACCAGAATTTGAAGTATCCATCGATACCTCCACGCAACCAGTCATGCTGGGCGAAACCATCACGGCTCAGATCAAAGCCGACTATTTCTTTGGTTCGCCTGTGGTGAATGCGCGTGTCAAGTATACGGTAAAACGTACAAACCACAGCGATACCTGGTTTCCCATGGCACCTTGGGACTGGTGCTTTGAACCAGGATACTGGTGGTTTGGATACGACTATCCGTGGTATCCCGGCTGGAGCCAGTGGGTCGGCTGTGTTCGCCCCCTGCCATGGTGGTGGCATCGTCCTTCTCAACCACCCGAAATTGTCGCCGAACAACAAGTCGACATCGGTCCGGATGGCACGGTAAACATCGCAATCGATACGAGCACCGCAAAGCTGGCTCATCCCCATCTCGATCACGAGTACACGATCACAGCCGAAGTAACCGACGAGTCAAGAAGGACCATCGTTGGCACGGGGAAAGTACTTGTAGCACGCAAACCGTTTCGAGTGTTCACTTGGGTCGACCGAGGGTACTACCATGTAGGAGACAATATTGTAGCCAACTTTATGGCTCAAACACTGGACCAACAGCCCGTGAGCGGCGACGCTGAATTGACATTGTATTTCGTGTCCTACAACGCGAAACGAGAACCAATCGAAACACCGGTCCGACGCTGGCAGCTGAACGTGGGTGAGGACGGACGAGCGCGACAGTCTCTACGAGCATCACAACCTGGACAATACCGTTTGTCGTTGAGCCTGACGGACGAATCGGGCCACACCATCGAAGGTGGGTATTTGTTTACGATCACTGGCGAAGGATTCGATGGAAAAG
The DNA here is from genome assembly GCA_022448645.1 of Pirellulaceae bacterium. Next base: position 13,608 of record JAKVBZ010000091.1, on the reverse strand, counting down.
ACTTTCGCTTTAACCAGATTGAATTGATCCCCGACAAACGGGAATACGCCCCTGGAGATACGGTGCGTTTACAGATCAACACGGACCGAGCCGGCAGCACGGTGCTTCTTTTCCTGAGGCCTGCCAACGGTGTCTACCTGCCTCCAAAAGTCCTACGTTTGGAAGGCAAAAGCACGATCGAAGACATCACCGTTGTGAAACGAGACATGCCCAATTTTTATGTCGAAGCCATGACGGTCTCCAATGGCCAGCTGCATTCCGAGATCAAAGAAATCATCGTTCCGCCGGAAAAACGAGTCGTTAACGTCGAAGTTGCTTCACCTACGGATACGCTACGACCTGGAGAGGAAGCTTCGCTACAACTACGACTCACCGATTTCCAAGGAAATCCAATCGTTGGATCCACCGTCGTCTCCATCTACGACAAATCACTCGAATACATCTCGGGAGGGAGCAATATTGGTGACATCCGCGAATTTTTCTGGAAATGGCGACGCCAACATCAGATTTCAAGCACCAACAACCTTTCTAAAATCGTCTACAACTATCCACCACCTAACCAGCCTACCTGGCAACCGATTGGAACTTTCGGTGCACCACAACATCGGAGAATGGGCATGTTTGGCCGAGGAACAACCAATCACCACGGTCTGTTTGGTGTTGAGGCACGTACACGATTCAAACGGCCCGCGGGACTCACTTTAGAAGGTTTTGCCGTCGACGCCGCAGCGGACAGCGAAGTCGCAGCCCCTTCTGCCGCTCTCGCTGCGACAAGCATTTCCCGTGCAGATTCTGGAAACACTACCTCAGCAATTTCGGCAATACCGAACGCCCTCGCCGAACCGTCAGTACGAAGCCTGTTCGCCGACACAGCACTCTGGAAGGGAAAGCTGGAGACAAACAACCTGGGAATGGCAGAGGTATCACTAACCATGCCAGAAAACCTGACTACTTGGAAAGTTGGCGTTTGGTCCATGAGCCACGGCACCAAAGTCGGTATGGGGTCGACCGAACTCATCACACGCAAAGATTTGATCGTTCGAATGCAAGCGCCCAGATTCTTTATCGAAAACGACGAAGTGATTCTTTCGGCCAACGTACACAATTACCTGGAGAACGAAAAGCTTGTGACGGTTACGCTCGAGTTACCTGGTGAAGAAATTGAGTCGATCGACGAACGGATCCAACAAGTAACCATTGCTGCTGGAGACGAACAGCGAGTCGACTGGCGCGTACGGGTGGCCCAGGAAGGTCAAGCTGTTGTCCGCATGCTCGCACAAACCGATGAAGAGTCCGATGCCGTTGAAATGAAATTCCCCAGTTACGTTCACGGCATGCTCAAAACTGAATCATGGGCAGGAACCATACGCCCTGAAGAAGAACGCGGCCAACTGGCTATTCACGTTCCTGAGGAACGACGAATGGAACAAAGTCGACTCGAGATACGCTTCTCTCCCACGCTCGCCGGTGCCATGGTCGACGCACTGCCATATCTGGCGGACTATCCTTACGGATGCACCGAACAAACATTGAATCGTTTCCTGCCAAGTGTCATTACACAACAAGTACTGCGGGAAATGCAGCTCGACCTGGCAGCGATTCGAGAGAAACGAACCAACCTAAACGCTCAAGAACTTGGCGACCATCTGACACGCGCCAAGGGCTGGAAACGCTTTCCAGAGAACCCGGTGTTCGACGATGAAGAACTGCAGAGAATGGTGAAAGAGGGCGTGAAACGGCTGACAGAAATGCAAAACAGCGACGGTGGATGGGGCTGGTTCTCAGGCGGCGAAGAACGGAGTTGGCCCCATACCACAGCCGTCGTCGTCCATGGCTTGTTGATGGCTCAGAAAAACGGCGTCACCCTGGTGCCCCATGTGCAGGAACAAGGAATTGCCTGGCTAGAACGTTATCAGCAACAACAACTCAAGCTGATGACAAACTGGAATCAAGACAACAAACAGCCAAAAAAACGTTACGCCGACAACTTGGACGCCATGGTCTACATGGTATTAGCGGAATCGGATCGGCAAGACTCAACGATGCGCGAATATCTTTACCGCGACCGCAGTCAACTAACGGTCTACAGCAAGGCAATGTTTGGGCTGGCACTTCACCGACAACACCATTTCCGTCAGCGAGACATGATCCTGCGAAATATCAACCAGTATTTAGTCGTCGATGAAGAAAACGAAACGGCATATCTCCAGCTACCGCCGCATACAAACTGGTGGTTCTGGTACGGCAACGAAGTCGAAGCGAACGCCTATTACTTAAAACTCCTGGCAGCGGTTGATCCAGATGGCCCTATTGGGCCTCGGCTGGTCAAATATTTGCTCAACAACCGAAAACACGCCACGTACTGGTCTTCGACAAGGGACACGGCTTTATGCGTGGAAGCTTTCGCCGACTATTTACGAGCGACGGATGAACTCCAGCCGGACATGGTACTGCACCTCTCTGTGGACGGGGAGCATCGAAAGTCCGTTAAAATTACAGCAGAAAACCTATTCACTTTCGATAACCGCTTTGTCCTGACCGGAAAAGACGTGACCTCGGGAAACCATCACATTGAATTGCGTCGCGACGGAAAGGGGCCTGTCTACTTCAACGCCTACCTAACCAATTTCACACTTGAGGATTACATCACGCGATCCGGCCTGGAAATTAAAGTTGACCGAAAGTACTACAAGCTCGAAAGAACCAATGCGACAACAGATGTCGCCGGCAATCGAGGCCAGGCAATTCAACAGCGAGTAGAAAAATACGAACGTCATGAGCTGAAGGACTTGTCGACCCTCAAGAGCGGGGACCTTGTCGAAGTAGAATTGGAAATGATCAGCAAAAACGACTACGAGTATATCCTCTTCGAGGATATGAAACCTGCTGGATTCGAGACAATAGACGTGCGCAGCGGTTACACACATAACGGCCTTTCAGCTTACCGTGAACTACGTGACAACCGTGTCGCCTTTTTCCTTCACCGTCTTCCGCGCGGACGCCATAGCGTCAACTACCGTATGCGCGCAGAGATTCCCGGACGTTTCAGTGCTCTACCCGTCAGGGCTTATGCCATGTATGCCCCCGAACTTCGAGGAAACTCTGATGAGATAAAACTGCACGTCGAGGATTGAAGTTACTTGGGACTCACCCAGCAGACATTCTGGGTGACGCCAATGAAAGCAGCTTGAACCTTGACTCGAGCATAGAACCATCGAGCCATCCCAAAGGAGGCACACGACTTTTACGGATGCACGAAAGTGTTTTACCAACACTCACTCTCCGGTTCATCCCTAAAAGACTACTGCACTCGAGGATGATCGAGAAATGAAGAAAGGCCTGAGTCATACGACTCAGGCCTTTCACGATTCGTCTCACGAACCACAATCTTGATTACAATCCAGCGCCGGAAAAAAACGTGCCAATAGTCTGGGAGACATTGTCAAAAGTGTCACCGGCAGACGACCCGACCAATGCAATGGTGCCAAACATCGCCATCAGGATCAAAGCCAGCATCACGGCATATTCAACTGCCGTCGGCCCGTCTTCTTCTTTCAGGAATTTCAACAGACGAGTTTTCATGAAAATCTTCCAGGGTCTAGGTGTCCGTACTTGTGAACGGCAACGTACACATAGTGCCTTGTCGCCAAACTTAGTGGTACACTTAAACCTACTATCCGATTCCATGTCCAGCAAAAAGCAAATGACTTATATTGTGGTAGCTTCTCTGTGATGTTGCCAAAGTGCATCATCCTTTCCTGTAAATGAACATCCGAGAGTCCGCCACACAATACGTAGGGGTTATCGTCCAACCATTGAGAAGCCATCGCAACGTCAATGGCTCCACTACGATCGACACAAACACCCTCATCCAATGACGATCATGCATACAAGCTCTCTACGGACCGGGTCGCCGACGTCCACTGCCGGCAATCTGATCATTCCGACCGATCAACCGACTCCATCATGTTATCTTCAAGTGATCCTTTGGCTCGGCACGATATGGCTAGCCCTGCTAAGTGCCTCATCGGTTGCTGGAAACCAACCATCTCACCGCCCGCCAAACATCGTGTGGATTGTGGCAGAAAATTTCAAACTTGACTTCGGCTGCTACGGCGCGCAAAACGTACACACACCGAACATCGATTCCTTGGCTGCAGATGGATTGAAATATACACGCGTGTTCTCCACATCGCCCGTCTGCGCGCCCAGTCGTTCGAGTTTCATGACAGGGATGTATCAGACGACGATCGATGTTCACAACATGCGATCACATCGCGATGACGATTTCCAACTGCCACCCGGCGTGAAACCAATCACTCACTGGTTACAAGAAGCTGGCTACCTAACGGCCAACATAAAAACCATTGGAAGCAAGATCGTCGGCACCGGAAAGCTGGACTTGAATTTCGTCAACGAAGGCCCCATTTATCAAACGGATGATTGGTCCCAACTAAAATCTCATCAGCCATTTTTTGCACAAATCAATACACCGGAAGCCGAATACGACATCTATGACCGCAAGTCAGCAGAGAAGACTCGGGTCCCTTGGGTGGGCGAAGAGTGGCATCCTCAGGTAGCCACGGCAGCCAATGTTACCGTACCGCCTTACTACCCCGACCATCCCATGGTACGTGAAGAATGGGCACGATATTTAAATTCCGCCAGCGGATTGGACGTGCGCGTCGGCTGGATCCTTGATCGCCTGAAACAAGAAGGGGTCTGGGACAATACGGTCGTTTTCTTTTTTGGCGACAACGGACGACTGGAGGCCCGAGGAATCCATTGGTGCTACGACACCGGACTACACGTGCCGATGATTATCCGCTGGCCCGACAACTACCCCACTCCACGGCAAGTCCAACGAGGCACCACGAATGGACAAGTGGTCAGTTTACTCGATCTAACTGCCACAACATTGACCATCGCAGGCATCGCAAAGCCACCCCTGATGCAAAGTCGCAATATCCTGGGCAACGACTCAGACCCACCTCGCACCTACGCATTCAGTGCACGTGACCGAATCGATGAAACGGTTAATCGAATCCGATCGGTGCGTGGCCATCGCTATCACTATTTACGTAACGACATGCCAAACATGAGTTTCGTGTCCCTCAATCGCTATAAAGAAAAATGTTTTCTCGTCAAACCCCTCATGAGGCAGATGTTGGCCGACGGAATGTTGGCCGGTCCTGCCGCTGATTTGATGGCCGATCAGCTGCCACAAGAACAGCTGTTTGACACACAACTGGACCCACACGAGATTCACAACCTCGCGGACTCAACCGACCCGAACCTTCAACGAATTCTACTTCAGATGAAAACCGCCTTGGACACCTGGATCATTGAAACAGGGGACCTGGGACAACGCTTGGAACCAGCAGAAGTTGTGGCGCCCTTCGAGAAAGAAATGCACAACTGGTTCGGCACTCCCGATTGGTACGAATAGCCCAGCAGCGGTTTCCCCAAAGTATGTTAGCGCCCCATGCTCATGAACGCGACGAGTGACCTAGCAAATGCGTAAGGTTCTCGATTTGCAAATCGCGTTTCTCAGTTTCTGTGGTCGAAGTCGAATCCTGCATCTTGCAAGGTTGCCCATGGCGGCGCTGGCAGCCTCAATTGCAAGTACTGGTTTGTATTATGGCTTGGCCACTTCAGTATCGTGGCGTCGCACGTGGAGTATGACAGGCCAGCTGGTGTGTTTTCCGTCGACTTCAGCAAGCAGATGAAACAATCGCGTGGTTTCCTTCACCGTCTTAGAAGCGGTGATGAAAAATTCGCGTGTGTCACTACCTTCGGCGATCAGCAAGCCGCTGAGACCAGTGTTATCAACATAGACACCGTGTGGCAAATTACGTCCCGCATGCGCTCCACCCGACAAACGTACTTCATTTTTGGTATCACCACTCCTTTTCACGTGTACGATGGCCGAAATGGTTTCGCCAGGAGCGATCACGAGCTCTGTGGGTACAGGCTGTTCTGGTGGTCCTGCTTCGATACCGTTTTCTTGTTTTGATAACGCAGCTAAATCTGCCATCGTCGAAAAGACCTGTATTTCAGCCGGCAAAGGATCACCAAGTTTTAATTCCCCTAGCGGTGCCAGATTCTTGGTGATCTCTTTTCCGGCAACATGAGCCGTCGCTGTCACCACGTGCGATGAGGCCTGTCCCTCAGCTACGGGCGGTGTCGTTGAAAGAGTATTGATCGTCCCTGAAGCTCGACTTTGTCCTGCAGCAACCACCACCGGTGTACTCGCATAAAAACCGTCGGGCAGTCCCTGGATGTCGATACGAACAAGGCCATCAAAACCGTCTTTTCGAGTCACCTTAACCGAAAATTCCCGACCACTTCCTGCTCGAATCGTTTTGTCTTCCATACCAATCACGACATTAAAATCGGGGTTTGGTCTTCTCAAATGCAAGGCATAGTGAAACTTGTCACCGCCAAAGCCGCGGGAATCCTGAATCTGCACCACATATTCGCCATCTGCCGGCGCGACAAAGGTCAACCGAGAGTCCTTTCCAATCTGTCGCAGCGCATCGTCGTCATTTTCAAAGTAAATACTGAAAACAGGTAACCCTGAAGGGTTCAGCCTGGCACCTGGTTCGTGCGCTTCGACAATATACGCGGGGGCGTGCAGTGGATGAGCCACAGGGGACGTGTCGAACCAGCAGTGTCGACTTCCGAACCCTGGGTATAACTGGAACCCAGAATCAGGTCCGCGTGGATAGTGGAACAGCTTGGTCACTTCCCCATCCACAAAAAGCAATTCGTTCAATTCCATTTCGCGCCAGTTGTGCAGGCGGAATCCATCAATTCCATGAGAATCCACTCCACGAAACGTCATATAAGAATCGCGGACCGCTTGCAACAATACACGTTCGATCCGTCGTCCGTCGCCTGTTAAAACTTCGATCGTCGAATCCAATGGAGACTTGCTGCGCGCGGCATCCACTTCCAAAACAACCATTTCACCTTTGCGAGCTACAAAACGAAATCGGTCTAGATCGGTAGCCTGAGGCAGTTCAGCCTCACCAATGGTACCCTTGATGATCGTTGGCACCGAAACCAGCTGGGCTTGCTCAACGGAATCATTTGGTTCTTGCTCCTCAATTTCGCCCACTACTTCGTTGTCATCCCAATGTTTTACGAACCTTGGCGAATCTGCCACGGATGCATTGACAGCAATCACTTGTGGTTGAAGTACCTCATGGATATCCCACGTACCGTCATTCCGTCCGACGACAAGCCTTTCACCAGATGGTGAAACAGCCCAGTCGTTGATAACCTGTGACTGGTGGTCGAGAATCACCGATTCTGCATATGCTTCCGTATCCCAAACTTTGATCGAACCGTCTTCCGACGTGGACAAGAGCGCTTTCCCATCCGGAGTATAGTCAAGCTGAATGATCGTTTGCTCGTGTGCAAACCGTGAAATGATGATCGGATTAATCTGTGGCGAGTTGCGTGACACAAATTCCCAAACGCGAATACGTCGGTCCGCGCCAGCAGCTGCAATATGACTCCCGTCGGGACTAAACGTCACACAGTATTGTTCCGCCGTCGGCTGGCCGAGTGTGTCCAGCCGTTCTCCCGTAGCGACGTGCCACAATTTAACCGTCTCGTCCGCGCTCGCACTCGCCAGCACCTTCCCGTCAGGGCTAAACGCCAAATCAAAGACTGCCCCGTGGTGGCCGGCAAGGCTATGTGTCGGTTTCTTGGATGCCAGGTCCCACAATAGGATCGTTTGATCGTAGCTTGCCGTCGCTATCGTGTGGCCGTCGGGACTATATTGGGCATCGTAGAGAATGTCTCGTTGAGCAGACAACGAATGCAGTTGCTCGCCAGTGTCCGTAGACAAGATCAAAGCTTCTCCGTAAAGACCAGCCACGCCTGTTGCAATCAAGACCTTGCTTCCATCAGGAGAAAATTCAACCGCGTGAACTTTTCCTGGTAGATCATGGAACGTACGAACCGGCTCGTGTAACACAGATTCGACAACTTCTACCTGCCTGAAGCGGGCAATAGCGAGTCGTTGCCCATTCGAGGAAAGCGTTAACGCTGTGATCGGTCGTTGGAAATCTGTTGCCGCCCCTTCGATCTTGGGAGTCATCAACCTTCTGACATCAGGCAGGGTTCCAGCGGGCCCCCGTGCGCCAGCCTCAATCCACCTGTGTATTAACGCAACCTCCGCTTCACTCGGAACCGGATTGTCTTCGGGTGGCATCGGAGGGTCAGCAAGTCCCGTTAGCACGCGGATCAACCGACTCGAAGCGGGTTGTCCCGGCAACACCACTGGCGCTGTTTCGATCCCCGACTGCAACTCGGCGTAGGTTTCCAAAGAAAGCCCACCCTCTGCATCTTGTGAGTTATGACAGCCGGTACAGTATTTAGTCAGCAGTGGTGCAATCTCGTCCTCATAGCTCGGAGCCGGTAGGTCCTCGGCAACAACGGTGGCAACCCACCATCCAAAAAGGACAACCATCCATCTGATTGGATAACAAGATGAATCAATCATGCTGTTGACCGATTTCTCCTGAATGCTTCTGGAGTTCCATTCATATCTCGCCTTCTAATGATTAAACAAAAACTCTCGGCTACTTAGCACACTCCAGAAAAGGTCCTCCATCACTTCGCGCTCAGGAAGCCCGTCCTGGTTGATCACCAGGGGCAACAGCTGGCCTAGCTCATCATCCGTGGGATAGCGACTAAGTGCCGCCAGATACAACTCCTCAATCATCTTGTACGCCGGCACATCCGCAGCTAACAGCTGTTCAATACGATTGCCCTCCGCTTTCAGTTTTCCCTGAACGGTCTCGCCATTAGCCAGATGAAAAACCTGCACCATCGTCGGTTCAGCGGAACGCTCGCATTCGCAGGTGATATTACGAGGATTCCGTCCGAACGATTTGAGAAAATCGGATGCTACGGCCGCATCAAACAACTGCAAGGCACGTGTTCCCGTGGGATAGAACTCAGTTTCTTTTTTACTGGAATTGGCAAAGGCAATGTGTGTGAACGCGGTCGGAACATCAGTGACTTGGGAAATGGCGTCCAACAGGACTTCGGCCATCATTCGCCGAGGATAGTAACGTGCATAAAACCGCTTCTCGACGGCATTCCCGGGCAACGTCGAGCTACTGCGGGAGTAGGTAGCTGAGTTGAGAATAGTTCGCATCAATTCCTTCACGTCGAATTCGTGTTCCACGAGATGATCAGCCAATGCGGCCAACAAAGCCTCATTGCTGGCGGGGTTCGTCAGACGCAAATCGTCGACCTGTTCCACCAGTCCTACATTCAAGAAATTAGCCCATATCCGATTCGCAATAGCGCGGGTGAAGTATGGATTCTCCGGAGATGTAATCCACTCCGCAACGTACCATCGGCGATCGCCCGTTGCATCGGAGGCGAGTGGTTCACCATCCAAGGGGGTAGGAGGTTGTGGTTTGCCTGTTCGAGGCTGTAACAGTTCCCCAGAACTCGACACAAGAATCGTGTCCCCGTCACCCTCCGCAGATTTACTGCGCACCCGCGCAAAGAAACTGGCCATCGCATAGTATTGATCGTTTGTCCACTTCTCCAAAGGATGGTTGTGACACTTGGCACAACCGATAGAGAGGCCCAGAAATGCCTGACACAGGTTCTCTGTCATCGCTTCTGGATCGGGATGAAGCTTATAAAAATTCGTTGCTCCATGATTCAGCGTTTCTCCCTGTGCCGTAATGACTTTTGCAGCAAATTCGTTCCAAGCCGTGTTTCGTTCTACATGTCGTCGAATGAACTGATAGTACGCTTTGACAGGTGCTGGATTCAGTCGCCGTCCGTTAATCAAAAGCACGTCTGACCATTTGTAAGTCCAATAATCCACGAACTCTGGACGTGCTAACAAGGTATCAATCAATTCCTCTCTTTTGTTTTCAGCGTCATTCGCCAAATAGGCGCGGACTTCGTCGGGACTAGGGAGAACGCCAATGGTGTCCAGATAGGTGCGCCGCAACAGCTCAACATCCTCTGACTGCGGCGATGGTGGAATCCGCAATTCCTTGAGTTTTGCCAACACGTGATTGTCAATAAAATTGCGGGGTGTAAATACCTGGAAGGCATCCTCTTCCATTTCGTCGGCATAAGGAACGGATGCCCTGGCAATCACAATCTTACTGGCAAACCAAGCCGTGACGGCACCTTCGCCGGGACCAACAATACCCACATGTCCCTGCTCGTCGACGCTGGCCACTGTCAGGTCCACGGAGTCAAATTTGGACCAGCGGGTCACGTCACGCACCTGACCATCAGAGTAATGAGCGCGAACAGCCAAATCATAGCTCTCGCCCTTGAGCATTGAAGCTTGGGCAGGTACTGCTTCGATGCGTACCACTCGTGGGTCATCTTGACTGGGTGCCGGTGCACCCTGTGCAATCCAGTCGGCAATGATGTTGTAGTCCGGCGAACCCACTTCGAAGCGAAGACCACCCTTATGAGTCATACCACCCGACGGTTTGGCCAGAATCAGGCTGCGACCAGGATCGGACGATTCAATACGGCGGCCACGAGCCTCGATCGCCACCGATCTATAATCCGCAATCGGATCGTATCCACGCAGCGAAAGTTTGAAGCCACCTTTGCCGGCAAGTGCCCCATGACACGCCCCCGAATTGCACCCTTTTTTGGAAAATATTGAGAGTACATCATTTCGAAAACTAATGGCATCGTCCGCTGAAGTTTCCTGGCTGTGCGCGGATCGTCTGTGACTGAAGCTGTCGAAGCCATTCCCGACAAGTACAAATACCAGGCCTGTTAGAAAACCGTTGAACGTCCGACGACGAAAAAGGGCCACGTCAAAAAAGTTCATGTATTTCTCGGTGTCCGAAATCTACCAAAGGAAAAGGCCGACCGGCAGGGCCGGGCAAATGCGTTTCCAAATCAAGCCCCAAGCTGTGAAAAATGGTAGCAACCAGATCAGGTGGCAGTACGGGACGATCTGCGGGTACCGCCCCAATCGGATCACTCGCTCCGACGACACGCCCACCTTGGACTCCACCTCCAGCAAAGTAGCACGTAAAACACTGCGGCCAATGGTCACGACCTCCCGCAGGATTTACTTTCGGCGTACGCCCAAATTCAGACATACAAGCAACCTGTGTGGCATCCAGCATGCCTCGATCCGCCAAATCTTCGATGAGCGCCGAATAAGCCTGGTCGTACATGGGACAAACGACATCCTTCATACCTTGAATCGATGTAAACGGTTTCGACCCGTGAATATCCCAGGTAATTTCATCAAAGACAGTTAGAAAAGTGTTGATAGTGACAAACCGCACCCCAGATTCCACCAATCTTCGAGCCAATAGACAGCATTGACCAAATCGCGTCATCCCGTAACGCTCGCGAACTTTCTCCGACTCCTGCGACAGATCAAAAGCGTTGCGTGCTTGGTCACTTGTCATCAAACGAAATGCAGCGTGAAAATTGTCATCCAACAACTTGGCACTTTCACTCGCTTCAAAATCTCGTACGGCGCCATCTACAATGTCCCGCATTTTACGACGCCGATCCAAACGAACGGTTCCGATTTCAGGAGGTGGAAGTAAGTTTGGAACTTGAAACTTTGGTTGCGACGGATCCGCATCCAAAGTGAAAGGATCGTGAGCTTTTCCCAGAAAACCACCTGCTTGGCCGTTGGGAAGATTACCTCCACCAGCCCCCATCTTTTCGGGCAATATCACCGTTGCCGGTAAATCATTGGTGCGCCCTTGCAGATAGCTGACAACGGCACCAGCGTGAGGAGTTTCGACGCCACCCCGGAACTCACGTCCCGTCTGGACAATTTGCCAACCCGAATCGTGTACAGCGGGACCCAGATGATGGCAGGATCGTACCAGAGATAATTTATCGGCAATCTTGGCATGCCGTGGCAAAATCTCGGACAGTTGAATGTCGGGCGAAGCCGTGTCAATCGGTTTGAACGGACCGCGCACCTCGGCGGGAGCATCAGGCTTCATGTCCCAAGTATCAATGTGGCTGGGTGCACCCAAGTTGAAGATTAAGATACAAGCTCGGTCACTCATCGCCGGATTCACAGCACCAGCTTCTTTGGCAGCCAAATATTGCGGCAGCGACAGACCAGCAGCTCCCAACGTACCGACTTTCAGAAAGTCACGACGATTGACTCCGTCGCACGTCTGTGCCACTCCACGACCCACCAGATTAATCATAACTGTCTCCGTATCAGGCGTTTATGCCTAGAAATCCACGCCATCGATTATAACCTCTGCAGGATGGACAATCGACACCGAGTTGATACCTCCATGAGCCATGTGGACTTCCAGGACCGTCCTACTTCGAAATCGTGTAGTTGAAATGAAACGTACGATGAACCAGGCGGCCCAGCTACACGGCAACTTGACCTACCAGCAGTTTGTCGAGCTGTTTCCGACGTCTTTTTCTCATGAAACCGTCATCCTGGGTGTGACCTAACGATGAACACCAACCAGGCAAACCTCCTGATGAAGATGGATGTGTCCGTTTTCTACCGGCCTCCAAGTCCAAACCGGAATTTCCAAGCTGTGTTCTTTTAAAAAAAATAAAGCCACGAACAAAACTGTTTTTTTGACAGTATTTCAGTAAACAGTTACAATGGAACAACTTAGGTGGAACAATTCACAGGACGTCTACATGGCACGAGATTAGATGGCCTGGGTCAGTCGGCACAAAATCATATCGGCTTATCGATTCCTGGAAGCGGGCGACACCTTTTTTTCAGGAACATTGTAAACGGTGTGCAACTTGGCGACGGATCCGACACTTAAAGTAATGACACCGAGGATTGATGGGAGCGGAATAGAGGTATCTTTTGAATTGCAGGCAGTCGTCTTCTCGAGAATGCGTTAGCAAGCCAAAGGCGGCGTTAAGTCGTACACGGACTCGCCATGATGTTCGACGCTACGAACAGCTCGAAGCACGAGAGCTGCTGGCGTTTTCTGCCATGCCAAATGTGAACGTTAGCGGTGCATCGGTGGCATGGGCTGATTTCAACAACGATGGGTTTACAGACCTGCATGCGGGATCTTTGTATGAAAACAACAGTGGTAACGGCTTCACTCAGATCAATGGCTTCGGGGCAGGCTCTTGGGGCGACTATGACAATGACGGATGGCTTGACTACGTCCTCAAAGATGCCGGCATAGTATACAAAAACGTAAACGGCAATTCATTTACTGGCATCGAATTTGGAGAAAATTTCCCCTCCGGACCCAAAGAAGCTTCGACGTTTTTCGATTTGGGTGGCGATGGTGACCTAGATGTTTACATCGCAGGATATGAAAACGAAGCTCAAGGTTTCGCTCCCGTCGCCGACGTCATTTATGAATATGACAGTGACACGGGTACCTTCCTCTACAATGCGTCCCCCGGGGGACGGAACGGTCGTGGTCTAGCCGTTCTGGATTACAACGAGGACTTGCTTGACGACGTGTATGTCACGAATTACCGTCTGCAGGCAAACAATCTTTGGGAAAACTCGGGATCGAATAGTTTTTCAACGTTCTCCGACGTGGCTTCGTCTATGGGAGCCACCGGTGGCCACGGACATGGTGGTGGATCGTCAGTCGG
>JAKVBZ010000090.1 GCA_022448645.1 Pirellulaceae bacterium | reverse complement strand
CCGCCCACTAATCCCTGAATTGTGTCCCCATAGGGGTTGCCGTCACCGCCAAACTCCAGGACTCCAATATTCATGTCTTCACCAGTGTCATCACTCGCAAGCTGGCCCGCATTGTGTGTTCCCACAGAGGCACCATTGACAAAAATCTCCAAGTCGGTGCCAGCGCCGTTGGGCTTGGCAGTCATTACAACATGAGACCATTCACCCTCAGTCAGTGATGCGGTTACGGTACCGCCACCGCCACCGTTGATACCACCAGACCATTGGCCATCAGAGTTTTCCTGTAGAAATTGAGCTGTACAGCAACCGCCGCCAAAGAAAAAGCCTCGCACCCAAGTATTCCTAGGGCCAACGGAGCCCTCATTAGGATTTACCCAATGTTCGATCGTGAACTCTTGAGTGGACATGCTGTTGTCAGTGAAGGTACCACCGGGGATTGTGACCCAATCCGAGTCTCCGAAGCTGTTGTAGGCGTTAGAGCCGGCAGTGAAACCCGGCCTGGAACTGATTCCCGGCACCCAAGAGCCATCATTGGTCCCGGCGACAGGTGAGGCGTCAGCGGCAGTTGTACCACTGGTTTCGTCCAAGTACCAAAAACCGCTGGGGTTGTCAGCCTGCACTGCGGCACGATAGGCCTGCAAAGATGCCGGTTGTGCAAGAACTGAAGAAGGAAGACACAGTATTGCAAAGCATCCCATCGCTGTAACTAAACGAATAATCACTGCACAATATTCCTTTGGAGTACCAAAAAGAAAAAGTTAAATTAGCCTATGGTTCAAAAACACCGTTTCGGTTTCTTCTATGGGCAGGATCCGGTGACCGTACCAAGCTGCAAAACCGCGCAATTATCTACAATCGTACTTTGAACGAGTCTTGAACGACAAGTATTTTGTTGAATTTCTCGATTTTCTTCGTGAGCAATCCATCTTGCATGTCATGGTGAAAGCGATATGCGCCGGTCATCGTTGGACAAAGATCAATGGCAAAGAAAGGTGTTAAAACGGGGTTTTAGCCTCTTTCGAACTCCAAATCTGGGGAGTTCCAGTGAATTGCGCAAGTTCGTCAGCCAATCTTTCACAATTCCGGCTACGAACAACCAAGCCTATCCCGCTATAATGATTATTGTTTCAGGTAAGTTTTCAACTTCAGGGCGCACTTATGAAGTCGTTTTATCATGTTGTCTGTCGAGTGGTTTGTGTCTGGTGTGCGTTGAGTACTGTGGTCCTCGTTGCCACAGACCCGCACAGCGCTGTTGCTGAGGACTATTTGACGGCACTTTTGAGCGACAAACCGGTTGTGCTCTACCGCTTCGAAGAAGCCGAGGGTGGGATCGCTGTCAACTCGGTACCGGGCGGCGAAGAAGCATCTGTTAATGGATCCTATATCGGCAAACAATGGTCCGTAGCAGGTGCGCTCAAACCAACTACAAACGCGTCCAATCTTGCCACGCGATTCGACGGAAAATTTACCCATATTTCTGCCCAGGCGAATCCTGACGTCCTGGATATTACCGGCCCCATCTCAATAGAAATGTGGATTCGTCCTCTGGCCGGAGGTGAGAACACACAATGCATCGTCACGAAAGGCAATTATGTTCCCAACAATGGGGACAATTGCTGGTACCTGGTCTATTTCAAGAACTCCTCCAGCGCTGGACGCATTCGTTTTGGCGTCAGCGGTGCTCAGAACGCGCATCTGGACCAGTCGGGAGAAATCCCCACGGATAAGTTCACCCATGTGGCAGTGACCTTCGATCCGTTGACGGCCGGCAACAATGCTCACATTTACATCAACGGTGAGTTAAACAAAGGGGGACGCATTGATGCCAAGGCCCCTTCGCGCGCTGGCCAACCGATCACAATTGGTGCACTATCGTATGATCCTGATAAGCAACCGTTTATCCAACATTTTTCGGGCGACCTGGACGAGCTCGCCATTTACAACCATGTGTTGCGTCCCGGTCGCGTGGAGATCCATTTTAAACAGTTGCCTGAACTGGACCGCGTTCCCCACTTCGAGACCGACATCCAACCGATCTTGGCAGCCCATTGCTATGATTGCCATGAAGGCTCCGAGGCAGAAGGTGGATTGGATGTGACTAGTTTGTCGTTGCTTTTGCGTGGGGGCGAAGGTGGCCCGGCCATCGTACGTGGCAACGCGGCACAAAGTATTCTCGTCGATATGGTGGTCCACGGGGATATGCCCCCCGATGATGCCGACAGACTGTCGGACGAACAAATTCGTTGGATCCGGCGTTGGGTGGACGAAGGAGCCCCTGCGGACGAAGAGGTCCAGGAGCTACCGCGTCAGGCGACACAGCAACAAACAGAACATTGGGCGTTTTTGCCTTTGACTCAACCGAATGTTCCAGCTGCTGAAAACCGGCGATTTTCTCAACCAGTTGGAGTCGACGCAGGCACCGATGCTGTGCCGCACTCGCCAACTGCGATTGATGCCTTTGTAATTCAAAAGTTAACCGAACATGGTCTGGGCATGTCACCCGAGACAGACCGACGTCGGTTGATCCGGCGGATGTATTTCGATTTGGCCGGTTTGCCCCCGCCTTCCCAAGAGTCCGACCAGTTTTCGTCGGACCAGCGACCAGATGCCCCCGAACGCCTGCTTGACCGATTGCTGGCGTCGCCTCATTTCGGCGTTCGCTGGGGGCGTCACTGGCTGGACATCGTCGGTTACACCGACACGATCAGTTTTGACGACGACTTTGGACCGCCCATTGGGTTCACCAAAGGAAAATGGTTGTATCGTGATTACGTGGTGAGATCGTGGAATGAAGACAAACCGTACTCGCGATTTCTTCAAGAGCAACTGGCCGGTGACGAAATGGTTGACTGGCGGAACGCCGAGCGTTACACGCCAGAGATACGAGATCATCTGGTAGCGACTGGATACTATCGATGCTGTGAGGACATTAGTCTGGAGGACCCTCGTCCTTTCATTATTTGGTCCGTGCTGCACGATACGGTTTCGCAAATCGGCACGAGCGTGATGGGTTTGACGCTTACCTGTGCCCGTTGCCACAGTCATAAGTTCGAGCCAGTGTCGCAGCAAGATTACTACAGCCTGATGGCTTTGATGACGCCAGCACTGAACGTGCCGAGTTGGAAGAACCCACAAGCACGAGCGCTACCAGACGTGTCGAAGGTCACGTTGGGCGAGATCAATCGCCACAACGGCGAACTCGACAAGCAAGTGGCGGGCGTCACCGAAAAAATCACCGCGATTAAGGCCGCCACCGAAGCCCGATTACGGGAAGAAAAATACGCGACGATTCCTGAAACGTTACGCGAGGATACCAAAGGCGCGTTGGCTACTGCAGCCGAAGAACGTAATGAGATTCAGAAATATCTTGCTGAAAAACTAGAGGCCCTGCTCGCTGTCAAACCCGAAGAGGTGGACCCCGCAATATCGGCCGAGGACCAGCAAAAAATCGGCGAACACAACCAGCAAATTGCCAAGATCAACGTCCAACGTCGCGACCATGGCTGGATCATGGCGATGTACGACGTCGGTGCTCCTCCCGAAACGCACCTGTTTAAGCGAGGCGAATACAACTTTCCGCGACGGGCGGTTCCGGCTCAGTTTTTGAGTGTGCTGACCAACGACGCGACTGAGCAACTCCTCGTCAACTACACGCAACGTGACACAGGGATTGCGGCATCGGCTGACGAAGCAGCTTTCGTAAGCGTTCCTGAAAACTCCGGCCGTCGCACGGCGATGGCTCGATGGCTGACCGAAGCACCGTCACCCGCCAGTGGATTGGTGGCTCGTGTGATGATGAACCGCGTCTGGCAGCATTTATTGGGAAAGGGAATCGTTTCCACCTCAGAGAATATGGGGGAATCTGGTGCGAATCCTACGCATCCACAGTTGATCGAATGGCTGGCCGCGGACTTTCGAGACAGTGGCTGGTCCTTAAAGCGGGCCATTCGTCAGATCATGAGCTCGGCCGTGTACCGGCAAGTGAGCGAAGTTGCTCCGGCTTCGATGGCCCCTTCCGTCGACCCAGAAAACAATCTGTTGTGGCGAGCACGTCTGCGGCGACTGGAAGCCGAATCGATTCGTGACTCGATGTTGTCGGCGAGCGGAGCGCTCGACGTGACCTTAGGTGGCGCACCGGTGCCGCTCGAGTATCACCCGGACGGACGTGTGACCGTGGCCAAGACAGGTTTGGCCACCCCGACTTCGAAGTATCGTCGCACGCTTTACTTGCTGAATCGCAGGATCTACAACCCATCGTTTCTCAATGTCTTCGACAAACCGATTGTCACGGCTGGAGTCTGCCAACGTGACGACGCAGCCGTCGCACTCCAGCCACTGGCCATGCTGAACGACGGATTGGCAGCCGAACAGGCGGCACAATTGGCGGCACGCGTGGTCAACACCGCTGGTGACGACACCGAATTGCGCATCGAATGGGCCTACAGGTTCGTATTCTCTCGGCGACCCGCAGCCATGGAGATCGACTGGAGTCGTGAGTTGCTGGAAAGTCAAGTTGAAATATTCGGGCAGGAAGATTCATCAAAAGATGAAATTCAGCTGAAGGCCCTGGTAGAACTTTGCCAGATGCTACTGAACACGAACGAGTTCTTGTATCTCGAATAATGTGCAGAGTCAGGAAACTGGAGCAAGCGATAGTCCAGCACTTCATCCGCTTGGCCCTGCTGGTCGGATGGATCGCGAATGGCGTGACTGCATTGGCGGACTGGCCGCAATTCCGTGGGCCAGATGGGCAAGGGCACGTACCGCAGGGACAGCTTCCTCTGCGCTGGAGTGAACAACAGAACTTGCGGTGGAAGGTGCAGATTCCCGGCAAAGGTTGGTCCTCGCCGGTTTGTGGCGAAGGTCAGATATGGTTGACATCCGCTACCGAAGAAGGGCAGTCTCTGCGGGCCCTAGCTGTCGAACTGGCGAGCGGCAAGGTGCTGCACGACGTCGAGCTGTTCCGACACAATGATCCGGGCCCCATTCACGCTACCAACAGTTATGCGTCTCCCACGCCGGTCCTGGACAACGGGCGTGTCTACGTGCATTTCGGCACAGCTGGCACTGCCTGCCTCTCGACAGATGGTACCGTCCTTTGGAAACAACAATCGTTGGCA
The DNA here is from genome assembly GCA_022448645.1 of Pirellulaceae bacterium. The sequence goes on along the minus strand of JAKVBZ010000090.1, from coordinate 15,180 downwards.
TTTCGACATCCACATGCTCCAGGTAGCTCTCTGGTGATCCACGAAGAGCGGGTTTTCGTAACCTGCGACGGCACCGATGTCCAGTTTGTTGTGGCGCTTGATAAGTACACGGGTAAAGTGATTTGGAAGCAACCTCGCAACCACTTGGAGGCGGCGAGGGAAAAAGACAAGTTGGAACCCCCGGGCCGTCGAGGGTTCCCGTTGATGGCGTACTCGACGCCGTTGGTGGTGGATGCTGTCGGCAGAACACAATTGATCAGTACGGCCGCAGATCATGTGGCATCTTACGATGTACAGGATGGGGAAGAAATTTGGTGGTATCCCTATGACGGATTTTCGGTTGTCGCGCGCCCCATCCTCGGCAACGATTGTGTATTCATTGTGGGATTCGAAGACCAAAGTTTACCTGTCATGTATGCCATCAGGCCAACCGCCGTTGGCCAGATCACCAACGAGCAGATCGTGTGGACCCAACGAAAGAACGTGTCGCACGTTCCCTCACCTTTGCTGATTGGTGACGCGATTTATGTGATTGGTGACGAAGGAGTGGCAGCGTGCTTGGATGCCGCGACGGGAGCGATTGTTTGGAAACATCGCATTGGTGGTAACTTCTCGGCGTCACCGATTTCTGTGGGCGACAGGATCTATTTGTTGAGCGAAGAAGGGCAGATGACGGTTCTGGCTGCCGATACGCGGTTCCACATGTTGGCGACGAATCAGCTCGAAGGACATTTCATGGCATCGCCGGCGGTCGCTGAGAATGCCTTGATCCTGCGTTCTGCATCGCATCTCTATAACATCGAAGAGAATGCGGATCAGTAAGCTTTGTGGTCGCATCGCTTTCCGCCCAGCTACATACTCCGACGTTGGTGTCATTCTGCGGAAACGCCGTACCCGAAGAATCCTGGTGCGATCATGCTTCCTATAGAACCAAGGCTTGTGAGCCGACGGCGCTAGACTTGGGCCCATGATGATCCCGACCGCCGATCCGCCCGAGACTAGCGCTTGCGGCTCAGATGGATCCTTTGCGAAGCTCAGCATGAAGAGGACATTTAGCGTCAACTCAAAGCATTCATGCGGTTCCAGGAATGCATTAAGCGACCTTCGTCCGGAATGCCTCTGCGGTTAAAAACTGCTGGAGCCGAAGCCCAGCCAGAATCATTCCGGTACATCACGGTTGGGTTCCGACCAGAGGACTCGTGCGATGTACAAACAACCTTTTGCACCCCGGTCGTAAGCTTCGGGCGTAACGAACTCGGCGACCGTTACCCAGCTTTCGTCAGGACTGATGGCGGTGGCTCCGAAATTCCCCAGCGGAGCCAAACGGTTCGATATTAACACTCGCTCTGTACTTCGAATCACGTGGAGCTTGTCCGGATCTACCTGAGCGATGAATAGCGGTGCGCGATTGCGAAAAATGTGATCGTTGTTGGCACCTCGCCGAGTGTAGGTCAAAAGCAATCCATCGCTGTGCGCCAACCAATGTTGTTGTGTATTGTAACTGCCAAGTTCTTGACCGTCGTCAAACGTCCATCGTTTGGGAGGAGGATAGGTCAGTCCGTCCTTACTGACGGTGACCCAGGCGCTGTCGTCACTGCGAATGGTGAGGAAGTACCGGCCGTGGTATTTGATGATCGAAGGTTCCGTGTAACCACGGAATGTTCCTTGGTGCATTTCAGTACCGTGGCCGAGATATTTCAGTTCCTCTCCATCGAACGCACATCGCAGTACGGATGCAGATCGAGGATGGGGCGAATCGATACCGTGATAAAACGGCAGGAGCACTGATCCGTCTGGTTCTACCAGCCATTGAGCACACGCGCTGCGCGCGAAGTTAAACTGTTTCAAGTTGGGCAGTTCGAGACGTTTCCATTTTGTCCACTGACCGGATTGGGGATCATAGACCGAGTACGACGTTTGATGCGACCGTTTAACGTCTTCGAGCTGCTTTCCACCATGGTTGTATCTCACCTGTGCTCCCACAGCAATAATCTTTTGCTTGTGCGGATGCCAACCAGGCGTGACATCGATCACAGAAATGTCGACGTCCTTCTTCCGCACCCAGTCGAGTGCAGGTACTTGTTCCGGACCGGTCCATGTTTGGCCCAGGTCATTCGAGTGCATGGCATACAGTCCGGAATAGTGGTCGGACACGATCAGATGTTTCTGTAGCGTCATGACCAAGGGTGGGACCTGCGTGTCACCGTTGTCACGGATGACGGCCACTCGTGGATGAAACCAAAAGAACGTTTTGTCTTTGTGTTGGAGTACGACTTGAGTCTTCACCTCGTACTGCAGTAATGGGAAAGCATGGTTGGTGTCAGATTCACCAGCAGGTAGTTCAACACATTGAAGGGGAACAGTCAGAACGGCGAGCAGAATCCAAGACGTGGTGGTTTTCATGTTGATGTGCTCCAATTGGCATTCACAATAAGCGTTTGACCATAGTCTCATGTTTATGAATTTACACAAGGGACGCGGGAATGTCACCGGTTGCGCGTGCAAGCTCGTGACTTTCTTTGATGGTTGAACGTTGATAACAGCACTCCAAGAAACCCTTGTCTTGATACAAGGAGATTCAACATGCGGTTGGTCCCGTTTAGCGTGATTCTTTTGCTTGGCGTGTTCGTTTTGACTGCCTTTTCGGTAACCTTCTCATCCGTGGCTGCCGAAAATCGACCGAACGTCTTGTTCTTGTTTGCCGATGGCCAGCGTCCCGATACGATCGCGGTTTACGGCAACGGTCACATTCAAACGCCGTCCCTGGATCGTCTGGCACGCGATGGATTTAGCCTTCGAAAAAACTATTGTATGGGATCGATACAGCCCGCAGTTTGCCGGCCCAACTTGACGGATGCGAGCCGGGAACGTCTTCGTAACAACGCTCGAATCGCTTTTGACATCTGCAAGAAATACGATATTCGCCCTGTCCATGAAGGGTGCTTGGTGTTGGATGCGGAGGCTCGCAGAGCCTTAGGAATTAAAGACAACCAACCGTTTTAGGCTTGGATTCGCGTTTTCCTGCTTGACCAAGTCCCTTGGTTTTACGCAGGAACCGACAGTTTACAGATCCATCTCATCGAGACCGATGGTCCAGTCTCGCAAGAAAGCCAGATCGTTTTTGTTGCCGGCATTCCAAGCGGAGTGAGGGTCAGTGGTGGGAGTGAAAAGGTGGCGCGTCGTAGCCGTGTCTGCGAGATCGTCGATAGCGTTCAGAGTGGTCGGTGAAATTTTTAATTCCAGGCTGCGACCGCTGCTGAAGAGTAGGTCCACCGGTAGCGGATCATGTTGTGAGTGCAAGCGTCGTTCCGTTTCGTAGCTGGCAATGATTGGAAAAATTTCGCCCCCAGATGTCACGGTGAAACCAGGGCTGATGTCTGATGCGGGCGTCGAATGGCCGGGTGAGAGGACAGCGCCAGCCTGAACTTGTAGGTTGCCGGTTACTCGCGATCCTTCCCAGGTGCCTTGGCTAACCGTGACGTCGCCGACGGCGGTGTCCACGATCAGTTTTCCTTCTCCCGTTTTCGTGATGCCTGCCGTACTTTCGAGCTTGGTGTTGAGCATGGCTGTGATGCCCTCTGCGACCGAAACCTCACCCGAAGTGACGGTCAGGTCAGCTCCCTCTAACTCGTAATTCTCCATGAAGTGCAGGGAAGCGATGGTTTGATCGTTGTCGATCCTGATGTTGCCGACGGTCTGTGCTGGCAGAAAGAAAATGTGCGGTAGGTTGACGGCAGGCACTAGCTCGAAATCGACGGCATCGTCGCGCGACCAGTTATTCTTGTCACTCCAGGATTGGCCGTCGCCTGTCGTGCCGACCGACACATCGCCGTCCCATATGACAACGGGAGCATCATCGATAAATCTTCGATGACGATTCCCGAAATGGATACCTTCCAATGTCTCGTTCGGTTCGAGTTGTACGGTGTGGCTTCCGTTACCACCGATTGAAATTTCACCTTCTACCAGAAACGAGGCGTCAAAGTTGCCAGTCGATGTGACATTGTGAAGCGTTGCCTTTAGATCGTAGGTGCCGCTTGGTAAAGGTGGTAGTTGCACTGTATAGGTCTTGGGTATGAGAGCCTGCACACAAATGTTGTCCCGCTGTTTTCCGAACATCTCTACGTTTATTTGATGACCTTCAACCGATACACTGGTTTGATTTGTCAGCAGTGCCCCACAACCGTTGCGCCAAATCACCGTAAAGCTCATCGACAAACCGGCGGTGTCAGCCTTTTCGGTGATTTCGGTCAGTTGGTAATCGTATGCCGGGCCTGGTTGCATTGGAGTGGTCTGGCTGTAAAGAATTTCAGCACCATTGACGGGAAATGTCTGGACGAATCCCTTGGGAACGATTTCACGAACGACGTACTCACCTGCTACCAGGCCGTCGAATCGATACAGGCCGCCTTCGTCAAAGTCCGTTCTGGGGTTGTCCCGTCTCGTAACAGTCCGCGGTTCGTTGCGATCGGGACGGCCGTTGTTATTTAAATCGATATAGATTCGTACCCCGGGAAGCCCAGGCTCAGCGGATTCCTGTTGACCATTGCCATTGCGATCGAGCCATTTGTGGCCATGAATACTGCCCAGCTGGGGCGAAGCAGGTTGATTGCCGAAGTCTAGGTTGGTGACGTTTTGACCCGGCGCGATGTTCACCATATGACCTCGTCCAATACAGAAAGGTGCCTTACACAGGAATACCTCTGGAAAGGTTTGCTTATAACCTTGCGGTACGACTTCGCGCACTATGTAAAAGCCTGGTTCGACTTCGGCGAATCGGTAATGGCCTTGTTGTTGGATGCCCGTGGTAGTGTTGTCATCCAGCGTAACGGTATGTGGTTCGTGGTGGTCGAATTCTCCGTTCAAGTTGGTGTCCAGGTAGATGGTTACGCCTGGCAGGCCCGGTTCGTTTGGATCTCGACGCCCGTTGCCGTTGTGATCGATCCATTTAGTTCCCTGGATACTGCCCGTTTCTGCTGTCAGGGGTTGGTTGCCGAAGTGGATGCCTCGGATCACTGTGTCCGAGTGTACGTAAACCATGTGGCTTCCATCACTGGGCGGCAAAATGTCGACGTTCGCAGGTTCAGGAGTGTTCTGAGGTAGTGGAAAGGTCTGTCGGAATCCTTCAGGCACGATTTCACGTATCAAGTGCAGGCCGTTAGTGAGTCGATCGAGAACGTATTGTCCCGTCTCATTAATGGGGGTTCGAGGATCGTCTTCGCGCGTTCGCACAGTTGGCTCGTCGGCGTCGTGTTTGCCGTTGAAATTGAGATCGGAATAGACCACGACACCTGCTAGGCCGGATTCTCCCTGGTCTCGCGTTCCATTACCGTTGACGTCCGACCATTTCATACCCTGCACACTGCCTTGGTTGACTTCCAGCGGTCGATTGCCGAAGTCGATTCCGTCGATGACTTCACCTGCATGCAACGCAACCCTGTGTGTGCCGGCACTGTCGATGGCGATGTTGCCAACGAAGGCTAACGTCGGAGTAAAGGAGCCTTTGTCCAAACTTTCATGAAGTGAAGCGATGACCTCAAAACGGTGGCCCTGCAAGCCGTCAATGTGGACTGTCTGTGTTTCAGGAGAAATTACCTCAGCGCAGATCTCACCCACTTGTTTAGCATACATCTGCACCAGTAAATGATTTCCTGCGACGCTGTGGGATGTCCTGTTGGGCAGGATGCTGCCGCAACTATCGGGCCACACTACGGTCAGTTCCAGATCGACGGCCGTTTCGGTATTCGTTGTGGATGGCACGACGCTCACACCGGTCACGTCAAAGTCGATCGCTACGCCCGGTCCATAGCTGGTGGTTGTCGAGTCAATGACTCGGCCGCCTCCTTGCGGATAGGTTGGCTCGAAGCCGGTGGGCACAACTTCTCGAATGACATGATTGCCTATTAAAAGTGCGTCCAGATGATACCGACCACCCTCATCAAAATCGGTCACCGGATCTTCGTACATAGTCACCGTGTGTGGTTCACCGCTGTCCCACCGAGCGTTGCGATTGAGATCCGAATAGATCGTCACACCACCTATCCCGATTTCATTCGTGTCGAAGTGGCCGTTGCCATTCAGATCTTCCCACTTGATCCCGCGCACTTCCCCCGACAGGGGTTCAATGTCAGAGTCCGCTACTGGATTGGTAAACCAATCAGATGCCAGCATGTACCGTGTTTCTAACGGTTCTAAGGCAAGGATCTTTTGCCTGTCGTGTTCCCTGCGGCAGCGTGCCGATGTGAAGGAGTAAGATTGTCTCTGTGTAGTAGGAATGTGAGTTGGTTTATTCCGTCGCATGGCGATACCTTCTTTGGGAAGTTTCCAACGCTGTACCAACCTCGTATCTTACGACTTTCATGATAACACAGTCTTCAGTTTTGTCACGGCGAGAATCAAGACGGTCCACGGCGGCTTGTAGCTAGATACTTAAGACGGTCAGAAATATCCGAATCTTGTGGAGGAAGTAGAAAAGGCTGGAACGGGTAATGTGTATTCTATTGGCGAGGTTGGGTCGGCACGGGGATAAGTTTCTTAACGAGGCTTTGAGATTGGTGGACACTCTGGCAGGGAAGATTTAGGTCAAGAAGACGAAGATTTAGGTCAAGAAGACATTGTTTCGTGGCTGTCGCCTATTTGGGTGCTAACTAGTCCTCCGATAGAACGCAGGGTGTTGCCGGAGAGTTGGACCCCTTTTTTCAGAATGCATTGCACGGTTGTTTGGTAGTTTCGGCCCTCGGCCCGAGTCAAATAGGGGTGGCCGGGAGCCCATACTGCTTGGGAAGCGGCAATCCGGTAAAATGTTTTCTAGTTCTCCGTCATCGACTCACCAGGACCCCAATCATGTGGACTTCGATTTACCGACACGCACTACTGTTTTTCCTTGGTCTCTCCCTGTCCTTCGCGACATCCGCCGTCGCGGATCAACCGTCGCAGTTTGTAGACCTGTCCTTGATGATTTCGTCAGAGTATCCCTGTTACTGGCCAGATTTTTCTCCTCCGTTTCGCCTGCTTCCGGAACATCGCATTGGGCGCAACAGCGCATACAATATTGACTCGATTATGATCGATGGCAATTGTGGCACCCAGATGGATGTGCCAGCTCATTCGGTGACTCGGCCAGAGTTGGGGTTGCCCAACGGAGGGCGTTTTGGAACAGAGTTTTCAGAGAAGGCGCCACCTTGGAAATTTGCCGGTGAGGCGTGTGTGGTTGATCTCCACGAAATACGCGACGATGCTCCCAACGGAGTCAGTCCGAGGATACTCAAGAAACACGTGCTGGATTGGGAGCGGCGGCATCGAGAGTTTCACGCCGGTGATGTGGTCTTATTTCACAGCGGTTACACCGATGCTTATTATTTACCACTACCTGCCGGACGACGTATGATCGCCGAAGTGATGGAACAAAAGGCGCCGGGATTTCCGGGGCCGGAAGTAGACACAATGGAATACCTGGCTGGTCAACGCCACGTGCGTCATATTGGAACGGACAGCCCGAGCATGGGTACGCTGCCTGACATTGGTGAACCGGTTCACTATGCAGCGTTAAAGCACGGTGCCGTGTTTACTGAGGGAGCCATTGGGTTGGGGCAGCTGCCAAAGACTGGCGCGTTTTATTGCATGCTCAGCCGCAAGAACCAAGGGGGTCCCTATACCGAAGGCCGGGCTTTCGCCATCGTTGGTGGTGAATTGCCTGAAAGACTAATCGAGTCGGTGCGGAAAAAACAAGCGGTCGATTTGTCGGTGATAAACTCCATTGATCTTCCGTTGACATGGCCCGGCAAGGGAACGGGCTACAGTCGACAACGTTTTGCCCGAGCGGACTTTTTATTCAGTGATAATCTGCAGCTGTACCACCACGGGCATATGATGGACAGTATGGCAGGCACGCATCTTGTGCCGCCAGCCTACGCGCTTCCTGCCGAGAAGCTAAGTCCGAACGCGTATGCACCCGAGGTCCATGTGTGGTTAGAGGAATACGAACGCCAATACGGTCGACGAGGCGAAAGTGACGTCACGACAGAAAAGGTACCTCTGTCTCAGACATGTGGTTGGGCACGCGTGATGGACGTCCGGCATTTGGTCGGTAGTACCAATCGTGCTGACTGGCCCGCTTCGCCGGAAATTACGGTCGATGAGATTACAAAGTACGAAGCCGCGCATGGAAAACTAGCACCTGGCGAGATTGTGATTCTATTCACGGGTCACAACGACCGGCATTTTCGATCTGGCGTGGATGGTAACGCCTGCATGCTCAATCCGATCAATGGTAAGAGCGAAGGATGGCCTGCTGCCGGTCCTGATGCGATCGCCTATCTGGCCCAACGCGGCATTCGTTGTGTGGCGACGGACGCACCGTCGCTGGGGGGAGTGGAACCCAAACGAGCGATGATGACCTATTGGATGTTGGGCAGTCAGGCCATGGCGGGCGTCGAGTTCCTGATCAACGTGGGTCAGTTGCCTGAACGGTCGTATTTCCTGTTCGCGGCGGTGAAGATCAAAGGTTGTCACGGAGGCCCAGGACGAGCGATCGCTTTGTACTAGGGTCGGTTAGAGCCACAAAATCGCTGGCCAGCACTAGCTCCATGCGATTCACTTTGTATGCGTTAGCCTCCTTTTAAACGACAGACGGTATGTATTTCGCGTTGTTTATTTTTCGTCATTTCCGAGCGACGAGAGGTATTCGACCAGATCACGAATCTCGGATTTCGACAGTTGTTTGATGAGGTTGGCTGGCATGGCCGATTGGCTTGGGATGCGTTCTTCGATGTCGCTTTTGGCAAAGATCTGCACGCTGCCATCTGACAGCATCAAGTGCAGTAAATCCCGCTCTTCTTTCTTGACGATGCCTGTAGCTACTTGTCCTGACTCTAACAGAAGAACGGCGGATTCGAATCCTTTGGCAATCTGATTGTTGGGAAGCACTAGCGACTCAAGCAGGTATTCGCGACTCTTATCTTTTCCAATCCGAGAGAGATCCGGACCAACGTCCCCGCCTCGACCTGCAATTTTGTGACAGCGCTGACAGGATAGTTCACTGCGGGACTGAAATATCCCGCGTCCACGCTGCGCATCTCCACCAATCAAAGTTTCCCGATAGGCCGCTAAGGGACCCTCGTCATTGCGTGTTCGTTCCAAGCGATCCAATTGTTGTTGTAACTGGGAAGTTCCTCGCTGTTTGGCCGCTTCGAGGAGATCAAGGCGGATTTCAGGCGGCGCGTCTCCGCTGATCCATAACTCCAGCCAAAGAGACAAGATGGCATCAGCTTCGGAGCTGGCGAGTGAGGCCAACAGTTTGATTGCTTGTTGCTTGTCCAGGGTATCTCCGTCCCGGAGGACCGTTGCCAACAACACTGTTGCTCTGTCTGGCTGGGTACGAACGACCAAACTTTTAGCCGCGGTACGGACCCGGCGATCGTGGTCCCGCACGGCCCACTCCAGAGTACTCGCAATACCCTGAACATCGAGTTGTGCTAGTGCCGTTAGGGCGTCAGCTCGGACTTGGCCATTCGTTTCTTTGTCTGTCAACAAATCATGCAACCTCGAAGCGATATCACTTACCTCGTAGGTTAACGCGATTTCGATTGCCTTGGAGCGAACCTCAGCAGGCCCCGAGAGCAAGCTGTCCCAAGCGGGGTGGAGCACTTCAGCGATGAATTCGCTAGGTCGCGGTTCGAGTGGGCGCCAGCAACCCAGTACTCGGTCGAGTGGATGCGGGTTACCCCATGTCGCTAATGCTTCCAGCGCTTCTAGCCGCAGCGTGTCAGGCATCGTAGCGTCCATAGCGACGGCGACGACACGACGCGCGTTGACGATCCCACCCAGGCGATAATTGGCATTCAGCACGCGGCGTAGTAGTGCGTCCGACAGGTTGGATTCTGCTGTCAGCGAGGCGACTTCTGGGAGAGCAGATTCCATGGGAATGTCATGGATCGCACGGACCGTCTCTTCGACCAGCAGCTGCTCTGAGTCTTGTAAGTACGTTGTAATCTGTGGGCTTTCGAGACGTCGGAGGGCGAGAATCGCACCCATGCGGGCTGCACGCGATGAGTGCTTGGCAGCCGTTAATAAGCCGTGCTCGTCTGCGATCCAGGTCAGTGCCATCGCACCGGCATGCCGCAGTAAAGCATCCGCGTCATTGTTCTCCACCAACATGTCCAAGACGTCTGGCACGGCGTCTGTCCGGCCCGACTTACCCAGTGCCAGCGCAGCAAAATATTTGACGCGCGGTGCTTCATCTCGCAAACATTTTCGTAACGAATCGAATGCCTTGTCGGACGGTGCCTCGCCGAGGACCTTAGCTGTTTGTGCCCGCACCTCGGTATCAGGATCGTCGAGCAAGGGTAGTAACTCATGGATTGGCCAATCATCTAGACGGGCAATTTGACCAAGTCCCCAAATGCCGTGTAGTCGTGCTAATTGGTTTGGATTCGATGCAGCTACAGCGGCCAGTTCCGCTGCCTGTCGGTCTGCTAGTTCGAATTGTGCTTCTTGTCGTATGCGAATGTCGGGATGAGAAAGCAAATCGACCAGCTTCGCAGTAGTGAGTTCCGTAAAGCCTTCTCGCATGATTGCCATGGCGTTCCGAGTTCCAGCTGCCGCCGTGGAACTCGGGTGAGTAAAACGATAGATACGTCCCTTTTGGGCACCTTCCCAACCATGTACCCAGTCGGTTACGTACAGGCTGCCATCGTAGCCGAAGTCAACGTCGGTTGCCAAAATCGACCAAATGAACTCGTGTGAATCAATGACTTGAAACGTAGCGCCCTGCGGCTCCACAGCTAACGAGCGAATGCCGCTCAACGCGGTCGTGCCGCGAAAATCGGCGAGAAAAAAGTGGCCGCGATATCGGTCAGGTAGACCGACGCCGGGATAATATGTCAGACCGGATGGACCGTCGCTCAGATTAGCAACCGGAGGGACGATGTAAGCGGGTTGTCCGTCATGATGCGGGTACCAGAGTTTCTCGCGGTTCCAGGGACCACGGTCGCTGAAGTATTGGTAATACATTCGCCAACCGAAATCGGCGCCCTCTGCCACGTAAACCCAACGAGCTTCGTCACCACTGTCAGAATTGTTATCGCAGGTAAACAAGTTGCCGAATTCGTCGAACGCGAGTTCCTGAGGGTTCCGGAAACCGAAGGCAAACACTTCTAGGTCGGATCCGTTGGCGTTGCAGCGGAACACGGCGCCAGTGTCGGGCTTTGCTAAGGTCCGACCGTCTTGGGTTTCGATGTGAAAGCCGCGATCGCCGATACTGAAGTACAGTTTGCCGTCTGGTCCAAATCGTAGCCCATGCAGGTCGTGACCTCGAAATGCAACACGCACACCATATCCGTGATGTAGAGGCGTGCGGTGCTCAGCCTGACGGTCGCCGTTCCTGTCTTCCAGCATCCATAACTTGGGGATGCACGTGTAATAAACTTGGCCGCGTCGGGAAAGGACGCCAGCGCCGGTCCCTTCCAGCACGCCGTTGAAACCTTCGGCAAACACCGTGGAGCGATCTGCCTGGCCGTCGCCGTCTGTGTCTTCGACCAGACGGAGAAGATCCTGCTCGTCATCGTACGTGTCGATCTTTTCGCCGAGGTGCTTTTGAAACATTTTTAGCCGCTCTTCGACGGTTTCCAAGGCAAGGTCATCGAGCAACCAATCCATATGGTAACGGTTGTCTTCTACTCCTTTTTGCTGCCGATATGTTTCGGCAACCAAAAATCGTCCCTGTTCATCAATGCAGAAGGCAACCGGATTGGCCAGCAACGGCTCGGCTGCAAATAGCTCTACTTTCATGTTGTGTGGCAGGCGGAACCCCAGCATTGCCATCTCGGCCTCGGTGCGCGGGCGAGTGGGGTGTGAAGTCTCACCTGCATTCAGTGTTTCAATGCATAGCAGGCAGCTAGTGACCAACATCAATAGATGCCCAACCATCGCGTGAGACACTTGTTGGCGTTCTGTGGAGGCGTACATTTTGTGGGGAATGATCGGAAACTTGTTTCATGGCAAGCCGGAGACGATCGTATGTGCGCTGCTGGCGTCAATGGAAATCATGCACTCGGCTCGCCGTGCGGTGATATTTGGTGATGAAAATGCAATGTGTGTGACTTAAGCACTTTTCTATGGGAGTACAGGTTGGTGTAAATATGACAGAATCATGACCTTGCAGTTCGTACTTGTGGTACTCGTGGAATTGTGACGCGTATTTTATTAATATAACATTGCTCCCAAACTTACTCTTCATGGTAGCCGCCATGTGGGTAGGGTCGTGAGTGCAAAACGACTATGCCCACAGCTTTCTGGGAAATAAGCTGACAGGTGTTTGTCGTTTATCTTTTGGTCTGCAAAAGATTGACCCTCATGATCCTCAGGCAGAAATAAGCAACGGTAGAAAAATGTGAAAACCATCGTTGCCGTTCGTTGTTTCGTGTGATCTTTGTCTAATTATATTACTTATGTCCGATCGAATTCACCATGTTATCGATAATGTCTTTCATGTGGCAGGAACCTGCAGTTCCTACGTCATTGTGGATGGTGATGCGGCACTGGTGATCGATCCTGGTGACGGTGAATGGTTTGACGAACTGGGCGGTTTAGGCATTGCGGCGGTTGATTGGGTTCTTCTAACGCATACCCATCGGGATCAGTGTTCGGGGTTATACCGTCTTGATAGGTCGACGACGAGACTTGCGGTTCCCGAACTGGAACGTCATTTGGTTGAGGACCTGGAAGCCTTTTGGCGGCGGCGACCGACTTACCAAAACTACAATCAGGTTGCCGATTTGTTTTCGTTGCCGCGCAGTGTTGCTGTCGATGAATCACTCGAAGATTTTGCGACCTTTCATTGGCATGAAGTGGAACTGAAGGTCGTTCCTACCCCCGGTCACACACCCGGCTCCATCACGCTGTTGGGAGAGATCTCTGGTCGCCGAGTCGCCTTCACTGGTGACCTTATCGACGGCAGTGGTAATGTTCCCCAGCTTCATCATCTTCAGTTTGGATACGGCGATGCACTAGGGGCGGAGTTGTCTATTTCGTCGTTGCGCCTGCTGCAGAAGGCTTCGCCCGAGATTGTTTGTCCCGGTCACGGTCCGCCGATCGATCATCCTGCCGAATCTTTAGAATCACTTGTAAATCGCCTTTCATCTTTTTGTGAGGAGATGCACCATCCCTTGGCAACTCCACCAGCCGAGGATTTTTTCGAGGTCGCTCCAGGACTCTTGCAGAGCGCTCGTCAAAGTTGCAGCTGGTACGTGCTGCGAGCCGATGACGGTCATGCGCTGTTGATTGATCTAGGTTATTCCAGTTCGGCGCATGCCAGCCCAACGAAGTTGGGCTATCGCACTCGGTTTCTACCGACGGACTTAGAGGCTCTGAAAAGGAATTACGGGATCGACGAGATCGACGCGGTGCTGATTACGCATTATCACGACGACCACGTGATCGGAGTGCCTTATCTTCAACGCCGTTGGCAGGTGCCGGCCTGGTGTCTCGATCGCATCGCGCCGATTTTGCGTGACCCACAGCGGTTCAACATGCCGTGTCTACTTCCGAAACCTATCCACGTTGGGCGTACATTTCGTGATCGTGAGCGGTTTTCGTGGCGAGGTATCCAGATGCAGATGCATGATCTGCCAGGTCAAACAGACCTGCACTCTGGCATCAGTTTTGAATTGGATGGTGTCTGTTATCTGGCAATGGGTGATTCGGCTCACGTGCGCGATGGCCGATTGTGTCACGGCCATATCATCTTTGCGAATCGGGTTACCTCCGAGAACCACATTCGAGTCGCAGATCGCATGCTGGAAATCGAGCCGGAAATATTGCTCCACGGTCACCATCGTCCGCAGCTGAGTGGAGCGGACATGGAAACACCGCGCGGGCGTGCGGATACACCGGTAACACGCCAAGATCTACTCGACTTCAAAGAAAGTGCGGAACGGTTGGCAGAGGTGTTCTCCAGTTTGGTGGAAGACTCGTCACAAAAAAGGTGTCGGGCGGATTGGGTTCGTATCGAACCGTATCGGGTGCAGCTGGTAAGCGGACAGCATACAATATTGAATCTGGTGGTGGAGAACCTGGATGCGGAGCCGATCGATGTTGTGTTGAAGTTCATCATGGCGCCTGGTATCACTGCTGACCCTCCTGCTGCCAGTTGTACCGTGGCAGCTGGCGAGCAACATTGCTCTGAACACAAGATTCACTTATCGCAGTTAGACCGATCCGACCCGACGGTTCTCTGCGTCGACGTGACCCGGAATGGGAAACACCTCGGCTGGCTGGCTGAATGTCAGATATGGCACAGCGGCACGCCATGTTGATAGTGACCCACCGGTGTCTAGTGTTGTAATAAGTTGATGGTTTGTGCCAACGCGCTGTGTACTCTGCTCGTTACTGTGGTGGATGTTCTCTTCTAAGAAGCTTGTGACTCCAGCACGACGTGAAGCCAAAAGAAGGTCCGGCCATGAGGATACTCAGCCTTGTCGCCGTATTGTTAGCCATTCTTTATCCGGCGAGCCCTGTCCGTGCAGCGGACGAGGAGGCAACGAATGTCTTTCTGCAGGGAACGTTTGACGACTTTGATGGCGATCTGCCGACGGGCTAGAGGGCGTAGATATGGAACCAGCCCATGATCCGCGTCGATGTCCATGCATTCAGTCCCGGCCGCGACGATGCTGAGATCTGTCTGGAGGTGAAAGCGGGCCACCCCATCATCATGACGATGCTGACTAGCCCGTTAATGCATCGCGTGAAATGTGAGCATCACACCATGGGCACCTAGGCATTGTGTGGCTGTGTAGTATATCTTTTCGAAGAAGTGGCTGTGTCGGTGGAAGTTCCGACAAACAGCGGTGGTAGCCGCCGATTGTTCTAGCACTAGTTTGCCAGTTATAATCTATGTATGTGGCTAGCGACTTTTCTCTGCTCGATGTCTCTTGGCGTAGATGCTCCCGTTGATTTTGTGCGGGATATTCGACCATTGTTGTCGGACCGATGCTTTCGTTGCCATGGTCCGGACGAATCGGCACGAGAAGCCGGACTTCGGCTTGATCTGCGTGAGGCGGCTGTGGCGGATCGTGAGGGCGGACCGGCGGTCATGCCGGGGCAACCTCATCAAAGCCAGATGCTCGCCCGCCTGCGCAGCACCGATCCGGATGAGCGGATGCCACCAGCCGAAAGTGGTTTGGC
>JAKVBZ010000009.1 GCA_022448645.1 Pirellulaceae bacterium | reverse complement strand
GGGTAACCAGCCCCGTTTCACGAGCGATTTGCTTGAGGATGCGAGCCTCGGAGATGGTACGCGTGAGCGGTTTTTCGGTGTAAGTCGGAATGCCGCGCCACAGGGCGTCGGCCGAGATCTTCGCGTGCCAGTGATCGGGTGTAACCACCACCACACCGTCAAGACCTTGTTCTTTGTCGAACAGCTCGCGATAGTCTCTGTAAATCTTCGCCTGGGGGTAATACTTTTCACGAAACTCTTTCGCCGGACCCTGCCATTCGGCGTGATCCCAAGGGTCCGCCAGAGCCACCACGTTTTGTTTGCGATCGACGAAGTGTTTAAGGTTTTGGCGGCACCTATTGCCAGCCGCCCCAATGCCAGCCATGTTCAGCCGCTCACTGGGCGGCGTTTGACCCGCACCACCCAGCACGTGGCGCGGCACGATCATGAAAGAAAAACTAGCCGCAGCTGCGGCGCAACGTTTTGGGTGCCGGATCGTTCTTGCCAGATTGCGTCATTCTCTCTGTCCTCAAACAACAGCTAACAAGTGGATTTGAATGAAACAGACTACAGTCGATCCCCTTGGTCCTGGAGGGTCCCTTGCGAGAGTGTCGACCAAATATCGCGTTATGATTGTACGGCCCGTGATCAACGTCTACAATTTGCGAAGCAGCACCATCGACCTGACGGATGAGGCAACAATGCGGGGCTCTGGAAGAGTACGTGCCGTTGATTCAGCAGGGTCGCGGAGGCGAAGTGCTACCGTAGTCACCACGTCTCACCCCAAATGTTGGCGCTCGGATGCAAGACCATTTTTGCACCATCCGCAGCAGGTCGGCAACTCCCGCAGTCACGGGGGTGAAGAGTTCCTCATTGGGACTTCGTCATTTTCTTCAACCGCCGTCTCCACGATGGGCTCGAAACGTCTGAATCCCTTCCAGTGTCTTTTCCTTGAGGATCGTAACGTCAGCTCCGTAGTTCACGAACGTATAGCCTTGATCTAATAGTTGCTTTAGACCCTGCGGAGTTTGAGCCCCCGACCCTATGGCCACGCCCTTTTCCTGGCACAGCTTCAAAGTGCGTTCCACAATCGCGTCGACCTCAGGAAATGGCATCTGCATGGGATTCAGGCCCATCGCGATGCAGAGATCGAAGAGTCCGAAATACACGACATCGACTCCCGGCACGTCCAGGATGGCCTCGATGTCTTCCACCGCCTCCGTGGTCTCAATGATCAGCGCCACAAGGATGTTCTCGTTGGCGTTGGCCAAATAGTCTTCGTAGTCGAGCGTGTACTGCGAGGCGCGCAGCGGTCCAAAGCCGCGCGTCCCCTCGGGCGGGTAACGAGTCGCCTGGACGATAGCTCTCGCCTCGTCGGCCGAACGCACCATGGGTACGAAGACACCCATAGCCCCCGCATCCAAAGACTTCTGAATCAGCAGCGGGTCCGCGGAGAGTGTGCGGATGATGGGGATGGTCCCTGTGCCGCGAATCGCCATCAGCATGTGCTCAACCTGTGCGGTATCGATCGCTGTGTGTTCGGCCTCCACGAGGAGCCAGTCCAAACCGGCACTCGCCATCAGCTCCGCCACATGAGGACTACCCAGACTCAAAAACGCACCCAGCGTCGGTGCTCCATTCAGAAGCCGCTGGCGCACCATGTTTTTTTCCATCGATAATTTCTCCTAGTACACAACGTGGATTAAGACCGTGTGGACGTCCACGATCGACCAATTTCCTCCAACGAACTTTACTCGTCCGGACGGACCGTGATCCCGTGCAAGCGAAAGTCGTCCCAGTTGCCCGTGTCATCAAAGGATCCCAAGCCAACTTGGCCCCATGCAAACGTCTTGTCCGTTGCCATCCTGACGGGAACACGCATGTCATCCCAGTAGATTTCAATTAAACCACTGTCGATCTTTCGCACGATTTTGACATCGTGCCATTGCTCGTCCCAGGCAGTTCCCGCTGGGGTTTTTGTCGAAATTTTTACCCGTGCCGCATCGTTGACGATAAAGATTTGAGTGGCATAATCGTCTGCTTGAAAGGCCACCGCCTTTCCACCAGCCTTGGTGATCTCGTCAACAGCCGAGACTGCCCCGTCGGCGCTCCGCGAATAATGCAGGACGACATCAGCGCCCTCGCGAGCCATCTCCAATGCGATGCCTCGCCCGACGCCAGTGCCCGAGCCGGTCACCACTACTTTCTTTCCTGCCATTTTGCCATTCGAGGCCATATCATTCCTCCACTCATGAGGTGCATATAGTTCTATGACTACAACGATGGGTAGCGCATGTCAACCGAGCAGCGTGTGCTGCTCCGCAACCTGTTGCTACTGCCCACCACACCGTCAATTCGACAACAACGACCTGCTACGCAAAAACTCATCCAATCGTTCCATACGTCAGTTACTGTATTCTGCAAAATTGAAATAGCCACTGTCGGGGACCGTGTCTGAGAAGTCCGTCCACAGTGGCTCGTAGTCGTCAACCGTGCTCTCGAGAATATCGAGATAAATCTCTCGCACCTTGGGCTCAGTCGCTGCAACGTCGCCAAACAATGCAACAAAACAAACGAACCCACCACAGATGGTTCGTTTCCAGATACGGTTTAAAGGAAGCATTTTGCAGAGAGATCCTTTGCCAGAACATGGAAATTCATGTTCGACCACATATTGGTCTATGCCATTTTAATTTGTGTGTGGGATGGATTATGGTAGTTGTGCATGGACCGGAGGCCCATGCTATGAACATTCGATCGCCGCGCCAAAACAGAGAGGATTTTTTATTCTACGAGCTCAGTTCGCACGATGGCAAACCAATTCCAGCGACGAGCTGCTTCTGATGGCTTGTTGGTTCCCAACACAAATCCAAGAAACAAAGTGACGAGGAGTCCTGCTGGAGCGACCCAGAGAGCACCGAGTGCGAGTGGCTCGTAAAACCCCAAAAACCAAGCTACGGACGCTCCGGCTACGGCGCCGATCATGGTACTCCTGGTGGTAGCACGCTGCGTAAACATGCCGAGCCAAAAGATTCCAAGCATGACAGCCATGAATGTGGACAACACTTTGGACATCACGTTAAATAATTCTCCCAAGTGCTGCACGTAACAAGCAAGCAGAATGCCCACGACGCCAATTGCCACATTGAGACATCGGGAAATCCAGACTTGACGTTTTTGTTCGGCGGGAGACCCAAACTCCTCACGGCCACTCCGACCGAGATACAATCGGTGGTAAAAGTCGACCATCCCGACTGTGGTTAGCGAATTGATCGCTGAGTCGACACTGGAAAGAGAGGCTGCGAGGATTGCGGCCAGCACCAAACCAGTCACACCGACAGGAAATACCTTTGCCATGACATAAGGAAATATCTGATCTGCGTTCTGCAACACCCAATCGGGTAAATCGCTGCCCGACTTGATGTAAACGACAAGCGCCACACCGACGATGTACAGCAACACCATCCAGGAAATGTCAGACAGCGCCGTAATGAGGAAACTTTGACGCGCGTGCTTCAAGGATTTGGCCGTTGAAAAACGCTGGATCATGACTTGGTCGCTGGTGAAACCTCCCAACCGCACGAACCATGCCAAAATAATCCCGGGCAGTACCATATCGATAGACATATAGGACCACAACTGACCCAGCCAACTAGACGTGTCCGCATTGGCTTTGGGCGCGTTATCGATGCCAGGTTGAAAGAATTCGCGGGCTACCGTGGCCACTCCGCCTTCGACGTTCCAAAGTACGACAAACAGCGTAACGACCAGACCGGTCATCATCAGCACAAATTGTGTAAAGTCGCTCCAAATAACGGCTTTCATACCGCCCAGCATCGTATAGATCGTCACTAGCGTGCCCAAGACGACGATCATCGGAACCAACCATTCAGGATGTCCCACTGCGGTCGACAAAGCAAGAGACGGAACATAGAGCGCACTGGCCATCCAACTCAGTCGCCAGCCCATGAACAAACATGATGAAAAAGTCCGCATGCCTTCACCGAATCGCCGTCCCAGATATTCGTAGGCGCTCATCACGTCGAGCCGACGGAACATGGGAATCATGACATAAAACATATAAGGAAAAATAATCAACCACGAACAACTGAAGAGGATGTTGAGCCACCCCAGTCGAATCACAGCAGACGGAGTATTCAAATAATCGATGCCGCTGTTCAGCGCCGCCATCAGCGTGATGCCCACAGGAATCCATGACATGCCCTTGTGAGCCATGAAGAATTCCATTAAAGAATCTTGTTTTCCTGAATGGTACAGGCCGATCAACAGTAAGATGGCCAAGTAAATACCAACGATGGCGATGTCGACGGGATGCAATTGGATGGTGGTTGGCATAGATTTTAAATGCTGCTCTAGAGAAACGGATGACTTGACTTCAGTACTTTTAGACACACTTTAACAGAGTAGCCAGTAGCTGTGGAATAACACATCCCTGGCGATTCGTTTTGGACCGAGCAAAAAAGGTCTTGTGGTGCTCCCACGCGTATGCCTGCTCACGGGGCAGGCTATCATCGTCGACGGCGGCCAAGTCGCATATCAGGACAATACGCGATATGTGGAACTTCTCGGGATGACTCAGGACTCATAAAAAGTCACACCGGTGGTGTCCTTCTGAGAAAACGGAGCGCGCTGTTGGTAAGTAGCTTGAGCTTGGGGATCATCCTACGTGAAAGGCGGCAATCGAAATGCTTCACCATGCCGAAAAAGGCGCCGGCTGCAAGCGTTAGCTTTCCTGGCGAGCTTATTCACTTTCGTGATCCATGATTCGCTACATCTCTTCCGATATCTTCGGATAGTCTGCCGCAATGTTGTTTTGTTCTCCAAGATCACGATCCAGGTCGAACAATTCAAAATGGATATTTCCACTCTCCACCGTGTCACGGACCGCCTTCCATCTTCCCCAACGTACTGCCTGGCGTTGCACGTTGACTTGTTGCTTACTTGTTGGGGAGCGTTGCCGGTGGGGAAACTCCCAGTACAGGTGACGATGATGTTGCTGTCGCTCGTCATCTCCTAAAAGGGTCGGCACCATAGAAATACCATCGGTAGGGGATGGCGTGACCCCAGCCAACTCGGCAAACGTCGGAAACATGTCCTGAAAACCAGAAATCAGCTCACTCGTGGTCTCCGGTTCGACCTTACCTGGCCAGCGAGCAATCAGTGGCACGCGAATACCGCCTTCGTGCATATCACGTTTAATGCCGCGCAACACACCATTGCTGTCAAAATATTCGACTCTGTGACCACCCTCAATATGTGGACCATTGTCACTCGAAAACATGACCAATGTGTTGTGGTCTAAATCGAGCTCACGTAGCAAATCCAATATTTGGCCCACATATGTGTCCACCAGTTGAACCATTCTGGCAAACCCTTTTTCATTACGGGGAAAATCTCGTCTCTCGAATTCGCCATAGTCGTCGACCTCCATTCCGTGCGGCGTATGTCGGCCTTCGTTGTTAGCATGTGGCAAGTTGAGCGCATAGTATAAGAAAAACGGTCGCTCCTGGTTGCGTTCGATGAAAGACAATGCCTCGAGCTGTAACAAAGCAGGTACATAATCGACTTTTTTTTGAGCAACGCCCATCCCATCTTTCCGATTCTTCCAGCGGGGATCCAGTTCGTTGCGCAACGTTTCACGAACTCCATTACGCACGATGAATTCGGGAAAAAAGTTATGAGCATGGTACAGTGACGTAGCCGAAAAAATCATCAAAGCCACACCGCGCTGGGTCATCATCCTCCAGTGGATCACCCCATCCCCACTTGCCGACACAACCTGTGTGATATCCGGCTGAGCGCAGCAGCTTGGCGATCGTCGAATCATCATTCCCCAAAACAGCCGGGTAGTTGTTGCGAATCTTGGCATGCCCCGTGTGTAACCCGGTGAGCAATACACAACGTGAGGGTGCATAAACGGTCGAGCCGGCATAATGCTGCGTAAATCGCAGGCCTTCCATCGCCATTTGGTCCAAATGAGGAGTCCAAAGGATCCTCTGTCCATAACAGCGCAAGTCGCCGTAGCCCAGATCGTCGGCCAATATATAAATGATATTGGGTTTTTCGTCGGCTGCCAATTTTGTGGCGCCGCCCCAGATGGCCAACAACATGGTGATGGGGATCCATAGCTTTTTGTGTCGTTCGGTATTCATGAATGATCATGCCCTTCGTAGGACGTTGCCTCATTCTAAGTAACTTGATCAGATCTCCGGGGACAGGCCAGCAGAAGGCCCATCCTATGCGTCGAACATTGTGTTGGTACATTCTGAGGCATCGCTGCGCTCGAACTAAGCTCAGGACAACACACTTCCTAACCTCACGACATAATCTCACTCACAACTTTACCGTGAACATCCGTCAGTCGCATATCACGACTGCTATAGCGGTATGTCAGCCGTGTGTGGTCCAAGCCTAGCAGATGAAGCATGGTCGCGTGCAGGTCGTGAATCTCGACACGATTTTCAACGACCTTGTAACCATATTCGTCAGTCGCTCCATAAATCATACCCTTCCGCAATCCTCCTCCGGCCATCCATAACGAGAAGCCATACGGATTGTGGTCACGACCGTTGCTGCCTTGGACGAATGGAGTCCTGCCGAACTCGCCTGTCCATACGACCAAGGTCTCGTCGAGCAGGCCACGTTGCTTCAGATCGACAAGCAAGCCTGCAATCGGCTGATCGACTGCTCGAGCATTCTGAGTATGGTTTTTATACAATTTGGTATGAGCATCCCACCGATCACAGCCGGAGATATACGGACACGTAAGTTCCACAAATCGAACTCCGCGCTCCACCAGACGACGAGCCAGCAAGCATTGCCTACCGTAAGTTTGAGTTTGCTTGAATGCCGCATCGAGTCCGTAAAGTCTTCTCGTAGCTGCTGTCTCGTCGCCGATGTCGGTCAGTTCAGGGACAGCAGCTTGCATGCGATATGCGATCTCGCTGTTGGCAATCGCCGCTTCCATGGCATCGTGAGGTCCCACCCTCTCTAATGCCAAAGAATCGAGAGCTCGTACAGTCTGCAGCCTTGTCTGCTGAACGCCAGGTAAAGCTTCCGATGGTGAGATATTGGGCAGCGCTGGAAACTCGTTGCGCAATATCGTTGCCTGATATTGGGCCGAAAGAAATCCTGCTGCAAAACAATCGATACCACCAGATGGAATTAATCCACCGTTGAGCACGACAAATCCAGGCAAGTTTTGTGATTCGCTGCCAAGCCCATACACCGTCCAGGCTCCCATACTCGGACGACCTGATTGGCCATAACCGCTATGCAAAAAATAATTGGCCGCGTTATGCTCAGAGAAGTTAGACACCATCGAGCGCACAACGGTCAGTTCATCCACAACTGAGCTTATATAAGGGAACAGACTACTGACTGGGATGCCGCTCTCGCCACATTGGCGGAACTTCCACAAAGTGCCAAGTGTATTGCCATTGTCGTCGAATTGGGTGGGCTCCCTCTTCATTCCAAACCGTTTACCGTTTTCTCTGGTCAGTCGCGGTTTGGGATCGAAGCTATCCATCTGACTGACCCCACCATCCATGTACAGGAAAATCACATTCCGAACTTGGGGTGGGAAGTGTGTCGCACCAACCGACATACCACGCGATTGGTCTCCCCAAAGGCCGGCAAGCGCCACAGCACCAAACCCCGTGGATGCAGAGCAAAGCAACTCACGTCGAGTCAGTGACACCGGTCGAAAACGATTGCAGTGGGCCATAGGAGGATATCTAGCTGACAAAAATGAATTCTTTAAGCAAAAGGATCGTATGGCCGACGTCCGCCCAAAGGTTGACATCGCCGCCAATGTCCTCCTTGGACACACCGTGCATACGGGCTAATCGTTCCAGCAACTCACTAAGTTGTCTCGACTCGGCTTCGCTGGGAGACCTACCTAGCGCCGACTCGAACATGCGTGCTATTCGGTCCTCGACTTCTTCGTCAGACCGTTCTGCTAATCGCCTGCCCCAACGTTGAGCTTCTTCAATAATAAACGGAGAGTTCATCATGACCAGTGATTGGGCAGGAACGTTCGACGCGGTGCGGCGTCCGACGGTCGACTCGGGAATTGGAAAGTCAAAGGCCAATTGCATCGGCGAGAGATAATTCCTGCGCACTTCCACATAAATAGTCCGCCGCCGGCCTCCATCCTGAGGTCCGGATTGTTTGGGACGCCGGCCTCCCATGAACGATGACAAATGAATCGGGACGGATTCTCCGGACATTCTTCGATCAAGGCTGCCAGAAACGGCCAGAATCGCGTCCCGGATCGCTTCACCTTCGAGACGCTTCACTGGCATACGGTGGATCCATTGGTTCGCTGGATCCATCGACACGGCCATGCGATCGGCGCAATCACTAGACATGCGGTAAGCACTTGTGGTTACCAACTGACCAATCAACCTTTTCACAGACCATTCGTTGAACATGAACTCGTTGGCCAGATGATCAAGCAGCTCAGGATGAGTTGGCTTTTGTCCTAGTGCTCCAAAATTATCCACGCTGGCCACGATGCCACGGCCAAAAAGATGGTGCCAGACGCGATTGGCCATCACGCGTGACGGCAGTGGATTACTGGAATCCAATAAAGACTCAACGAGTTGTAACCTACCAGACCCTCGAACGTTGGCTGCCTGCTCTCCCGACAATGCGGTGAGGAACTGTCTAGGAGCAAGACGCCCAAGATTGCGAGGGTTACCTCGCAAGAAGACCTGGAAATCCTGAGGCGTACCGTCGGTGATGGCCAGGACTCGATCGGGACGTGGAAGCGAATCGACCGTTTGCCGTACGTCCGCTTCGAGCTTGGCCAATTGTTGGCCGGTCGTTTTCAGGTCAAGCAAGTCGTGCCGCAACACCAAGTCAACAAGTCTACCTAGCTGTTCGTCTGCTGCCGGGTCGCTAATCCCTGAAAGCGCATCGTGCAGTACTTTCTCCAGGGCCTGCGACAGTGCAGAAACCGCATCGGCATCGTCACCATTGAGCTCCTGTAAGACTCTCTCGGTCACATGATTTCGCGTAGCGGGTGGTTGCACATTTTCTGAGAACCAAATGGCATCGACTTCCAGCGCATCATCGCCATCATCGATCAGCTCGATGTACGCATCCTTTCCAACATATTTGCCAATACGATCATGCTGTGTGACCCAGCCTGTGGCACCACCTGTATCGACCTTGGTCAGCGTCCCATTAAAAAGCAGCGGAGTGAAAAGACGTATCTGATACTGATTAATCACCAAGCGAATTTGGCCTCTTCCACGAACACGATAATGAACCGCTTGATGGGCAATCTTAAACGTGGGTGATCGAAGGGTGCCTTGTAACGTGCGTTCGATGGATCCGCTGTGTGCTGCATTTGTTGTAGCCAGCCGCAGGTGGTCGTCACGGAACCAATCGCCGAAGCGCACGGGGCGATCGCCGAAGGCTTGCCCTGACGCAAACCAACCTAGTTCGTCGTAAGACGTGCCATCAAATGATTCATAAAGGATGTAGTCGCCGGCAGACTGTTGATTGGCAATCTGTTGCGTTTTCCGAGCGACTTGCCGTTGCAACTCGTTTCGTCGGTTGGAAAATGTTTTGGGACCAATGGCCTGCTGATCGCCGACCAGATGGTGCCAGAAATACAGCGGATGGCTTTCATCACGAATCGCTTCGTCGCGCAACACGGATACCCAGCGATCCAAACGTGATGGATCCACCGCATGCCGTGTCGCCACCTCCAAAGCCAACTCGGCACCATGACTGTCATCTTGCTGCAGAGTCCGTAATCCCACCACTTCCTGTGCTGCCATCAGATAACGCACGAATTCTTCACTTGACTTATCCGCTGATGAATCGAGTACCACGCGGAGAAGTTCACTGCCCTGTCGACGCAGTGTGGTGGCATGCTCAACGCCCTGTGCAATCACACCGCCCGGATCGCGATAGGCAAATTGCTGCCGTGAACTTCGCAAGAATCCAGTCAACCCATAGTAGTCTCTGGTGGAGATCGCATCGAATTTATGATCGTGGCAGCGGGCACAGGCGATGGTCAATCCCAAGAAAGCCTTTCCAAACACGTCAATCTGATTGTCGACACGATCCGCCTGATCCATAGCCACGTTGACAGGCGAATGCGTGGCCTGATGCATGTACCAGAAACCAGTACCGACAATCGACTCGTTGAGGCCGCTGGTCGGATCGCAGCGTGGACTGGGCAACAGATCGCCGGCAATGTGTTCGCGAACCCACTGATCGTATGGAACGTCGGCGTTCATAGCTCTAATCACATAGTCACGATACTTCCAGGCATGTGCGATCGGAAAGTCTTGTTCGTGCCCATACGTTTCGGCAAAGCGAACCAAGTCCAGCCAGTGCCGGCCCCACCGTTCTCCAAAATGTGGCGAGGACAGCAACCGATCGACGAGTTTTTCGTAAGCTGTTAAGGATTCGTCGTCCAGGAATGCAGTCATTTGATGGGATGTGGGTGGCAATCCGAGGAGATCAAAAAAAAGACGCCGGATGAGTGTGTGTCTGTCAGCTGGCGCTGCTGGTCTCAGTCCTACTGATTCTAGCTTCGCCAACAAAAAACGGTCAGAGCCGGCTGCTGCCCAACGATTGTCTTGTGTCTCTGGCGGCACGCCTCGGCGAATCGGTTGCCAAGCCCAATGTGACGCTCGGCGTGTCTCCAAGTCGAATTTTATAGGCTCATCCGTTGCACCGGGAATCGGTTCGTCCGGCCAGGGTGCGCCACGGGCAATCCAATTTTGCAGGTCAGCACGGACCGCTTCCGGCAATCTACCATGAGGAGGCATTTGCAAATCAACGTTCGTGTATGCAATCGCTTCTACGACCAGGCTCTCCTGTGGGCGTCCCGCCACAATCGCAGACCCTCGTGTGCCGCCTTGTAGAATGGTCGAAATGTGATCGAGGCGCAAATCGGATTCTTGCTTGTTAGGCCCATGGCATGAATAACAATGTTCGGCCAACATCGGTCGTACGCGCCGTTCGAAGAACTCCACATCGGCTGGCTCAGTGGCAGCTGCCACTGAGATCGGGACTAGGCAAACGATACCTGCCAACCAACGCACCATCTAGTTCCTTTTGCCGTAAACGAAAAAACTTGCCACAACTTGACAACGATTTGTAAATGCCAAACTCGAAACAACGATCAAAAAGGGTCCCCCCGAGATTACTCGTCGAGGTCTGCAACCTCCCCAGATATTGTCGATGTGATTGTTGTTAGATCTGATCGACCTAGATAATCCTTCCGAGCAATGCTCAAAGCGACCAACTAGCTCTATGATAACTTCGAATCAGCGTATGAACAAAGACGTGCGACAGCTTTTCGATCTAGGCATGGTGACGTCAGGACGGCATCACTGGAGAGACGACCGTAAGACTTCGTTAAACAGCGGAAATGCCGCGCGGCCATTCCAGGTATGACCACCGTCGAACGTATCAAAATGTAAATGGTCTTCGGCTCCCAAAGCGGCATAGGTGCGTCGCAGCCGTTGTCTAAATACTTCATCCCATTTTGGGACGATCAGCGGATCCGTCGAACCGGTTTCCCACAGGCACGGTCGAGGTGCGATCAACGATCCGACTTCGGAATAGTCTCCGTAGCGTAGTAAGCCGGGGATCATCTGCGCGCCGCAACTGTGGCGATGCGTCATACGTTCCTGCAGCAAATTCAGCGCACCGCTGACGGCCGCAACACGTACCCGCTGGTCAATCGCAGACACCATCATCGTCATCCGGCCACCATAAGACAATCCAGCGCAGCCAATCGCATCGGGATGCACTTCGTCTCGGCTTTGCAACAAGTCGAGGGCCCAACGTAAGTCTCGCAAATTGGAGGTAATCAAAAGCTTACCGAGCGCTTGCATGCGCAAGAATGTAATGGCACACGGATCATTGCCACCATAACTTGTTCGATCCACTCGACGCCCAAAGGGAATCATGCAGGGAGCCGCAACCACATAACCCCGTTCCGCAAACTGGACACCGTAGTCGTAGTTCATGGCATCGATTTCCTCCGACACGCCCTCCATGTCTCGACGTCCGGCCACGGCATCATTCCCAAACCTCCCATGACCATGAACGCACAGTACACCCGGCACACGTTGTCCAGACCGCAACCCAGACGGCACCAATAGATATACGGGCAAGGAAACGAATCCATCAGCATTCAGTAACAATTCCCAACGAGTATACTTCTCGAATTCAACGTGACTCTCTTGGGAGATCGTCCAATGTTGCGGGGGCGACGAATTGCCTAGAAGCTGTTCTAACTGCGCCCGAAACTTCCGCTGCCACCTACGGCACTCCTCAGCCGAGTTGCCTTGAAAGATCAGTGCTAGTTCGGCATTCCCCATGGCTTCTGCCAACTGCTGGTGAACCATCTTGGCCGCTGGTTCACCTCGAGCCACGCATGGTATAAGACCACCTAAACCAGCACCCAACGCGGCGCGGGACAAGAAATCACGACGCGGTATGCTAGAACTGGTTGGAAAACCGATCAGCGGAGAGGCACTAGGTAAGTAGCATTTTTCTTTGATCAATCGTCACTCCCGCTAAATCGGTCGAGCAACAGCCATGACACACATTACCCTCCCTCTGGGAGGGTCGGGGAAAGCGAGGGGAGGGCTTGACCGATAGTTGTCTGTCGAAAGACTCTAGAATAATATACCTTCTCCGGCCGCTGGCGCGTCCGATCCTCCTGAAGTGAGAGTAAAGTCGTAAACGTAAATGGTATGGGGACCACACGTTCTGACTCACAATATGAAACCGGCTGCTAGTCTTTTCACGACAAGAACGCACGGCAAGTTGCTCCCAGGGTGACAAGATTTGTCCACAAAATGTGCGACTTGTTCTGCGACGTGCCATTCAGTTTTAAAACAAAAGATACCACCAACGAGCATCCTACAACGATTATATTCGTGAGATGCAGGTATGGACGAGACAATAAGTGCTTGGGTATTATTCTGCCAGACGGTTAGAGCAACGTCTCATAGTCGCTATTCTTGGTCCAGGAATTTGGTGACATCGTCTCCCAGTAATTGGCTCCGAAAAGGACTTATTCAAGACAAACGAAGTCTTCGCTCAGCGCGAACTGAATGCTGAGGCCTATGCAGATCGTCCTCTGGTGGCGGCATACTTTCGCAGTCGCCACCACTCATGTACATTCCATGACGGCAACCTAACCACGTCACATCATTTCGCGAGGTCAC
Organism: Pirellulaceae bacterium; assembly: GCA_022448645.1. The sequence goes on along the minus strand of JAKVBZ010000009.1, from coordinate 95,634 downwards.
TATGCTTGGCAGTCAGGCGATCGCCCAAATCTTACGGATCGAAGGAGTACAGCAGGTTTTCTGCTTTCCTTTCACGCCCATCATGGAAGCGTTGGCAGAAGCCGAGATCCGGCCGGTGGTTGCCCGTCAGGAACGCGTTGCGGAAAACATGGCAGACGGTTTCTCTCGCACGACCAATGGCGACTCGTTGGGCGTCGTCACAGTCCAACAGGCTGCGGGCGCAGAAAACGCCTTTTCTGGCATCGCTCAAGCCTACACCGACGGTAGCCCCCTGTTGTTTTTGCCCGGCCATCCCGGTCGCGAGCGCGTTGGTGTATCGCCAACGTTTGACGCCTGCAAAAGCTTTGCGGCAGTTACCAAATGGGCCGACCTGATCCCCTCGGCCGCAAGCGTGACTCAACGCATGCGACGAGCTTTCACATTGCTCCGCACAGGCCGGCCGCGTCCCGTGATGTTGGAGGTACCCGTCGATGTGGCTGCCGAGGAAATGTCAGGACCATTGGCATACGAACCGGTCTCCCCATCTGTCTCCCAGGCTGATCCAGACGGAATACGTGATGCGATCAAACTTCTGTGTAGCACCGAACGACCACTGATCTGGGCCGGACAGGGTGTCTTGTACGCCAAGGCTTCGCACGAATTGACCGCATTGGCCGAAGGCCTGGGTGTTCCAGTCATGACAACCTTGCTGGGTAAAAGTGCGTTCAACGAACAACATGCGTTGTCACTGGGTACCGGTTCCTATACATCCACTGCCATGGTGCATGATTATCTCGAACGGTGCACGGCCGTTTTTGCGATCGGTGCCAGCCTGACCCGGACACTCTTTGCTCCTCCGATTCCCGCTGGAAAACCCATCGTCCATGCCACGGTGGACCCCAGTGATCTGAACAAAGATTATCGTGCCGACATCTCGCTGGTCGGTGATGCCAAGCTGATCCTGCAACAGATGCTCGCGGAACTTCAGTCCCAAGACTTTTCCATCGCCGCCGAGCGTCGACGCGAAGTGGAATCATGTCTGCAACCCATACGGAACGCGTGGCACCAACGGTGGCAACCGAAATTGACGTCCGAAGAAACTCCGATCAATCCCTATCGCGTCATCGGTGACTTTATGAAGGTCACCGATCCCGCCAATACGATTGTCACCCATGATTCTGGAAATCCCCGTGATGAATTGGTGCCACTGTATCAAAGCGTCGTACCACGTGGATATCTAGGCTGGGGACATTCCACACAGCTTGGTTTCTCGCTGGGAGCAGCCATGGGCGCCAAACTGGCACAGCCCGAGAAACTCGTGGTCAATTTCATGGGTGATGCTGCCTTCGGTATGGTTGGGATGGATATTGAAACGGCCGTACGCGAACAAATCCCCATTCTGACAGTCTTGTTGAACAACTCTGCCATGGGAAACTATGAAAAATTCATTCCTCAAGCAATCGACCGGTATGGCAGTAAGTTTCTCAGTGGGAATTATGCCGATGTTGCACAAGGGTTGGGTGCTTATAGCCAGCGAGTCGAAAAACCTGAACACATCGTACCTGCTCTGGAAGCCGCCATTCGCGCCACCCTCGAGGGCAAACCGGCTTTGCTCGAAATGATCACCTGCGAAGAACCAGAATTAGCATGACGCACGGTCCGCAATGAACGTGTGTGTCATAGACCAAGGAGGGAGGGGGCAGGTCGATGGCTGATCTATACCGTCCGGCATTGGCCCTGCTGACCGACCTGTACCAATTGACCATGGCCTATGGATATTGGAAGTTGGGTCGAGCGGATCAAGGGGCTGTCTTTCATCTGTTTTTTCGTCGGCCCCCATTTGCCGGCGGTTACGCGATAGCCGCTGGGCTGGGCCCTGCACTGGAGTATCTGCAAGGCTTCCGCTTTGATCCTACAGACATTGACTACCTTGCTTCCCTAACGGGCAATGATGGCAACCGGCTGTTCGAAACAGAGTTCCTCAGCTACCTGGCAGATTTAGAGCTGACGATTGACGTGGACGCCATGCCGGAAGGGTCAGTCGTTTTTGCACAAGAACCGCTGCTACGTTTGCGTGGTCCCATCCTACAGTGCCAGTTACTTGAGACGCCACTGTTGAACATTGTCAATTTCCAGACCCTCGTGGCCACGAAAGCTTCACGGATCACAACTGCTGCTGCCGATGAACCGGTCCTGGAATTCGGCTTACGACGCGCGCCGGGTATCGGGGGCGCTTTGGCGGCCAGTCGGGCTGCGTTCATCGGCGGTTGTGCTGCCACGTCGAACGTCCTGGCTGGAAAACTGTATGGCATACCTGTCCGAGGAACACACGCTCACAGTTGGGTCATGTCGTTTGACTCCGAAGCCGAGAGTTTCGCACGTTATGCCGACGTCTTACCTAACAATTGCGTATTTCTGGTCGACACCTATGACACCATCGAAGGCGTACGTCGTGCCGTCGACGTGGGCAGGAGATTACGTCAGCGGGGCCACGAAATGGTTGGCATTCGGCTGGATTCGGGAGACCTGGCGTATTTGAGCATCGAAGCACGTAAGATTCTGGATGAGGCTGGATTTCCGGATGCCAGCATCGTTGCCTCGAACGATCTGGATGAGCACGCTATTGAACACTTGCGTAGCCAGGGCGCCTGCATCGCCGTCTGGGGAGTCGGTACCAAGTTGGCCACTGCCTACGATCAACCGGCGCTGGGAGGTGTTTACAAATTAGGAGCGCTCTGTGATTCTGATGGCACCTGGCAGCCTAAATTAAAACTTTCCGAACAAGCCATCAAGACTTCCATTCCCGGTACGCTACAGGTTCGTCGTTACGAGAATGACTCCGGACTGGTCGGCGACATGATCTTCGATGAACTGCATGGAATCGATCCGCGAGGCATAATTGTCGATGCCCAAGACCCAACTCGCCGCCAGAATCTATCAGCTTCGGAACGTTTTCAGGACCTCTTGATCCCTGTCGTTCGCAACGGCACATTATCAACACCATTCGAAGACTTCACATCGATCCGCCAGCGGAGGCAAGAGAACCTACAAGCCTTACACCCTTCGATCCGTCGCTTTGTGCATCCCCATGAGTTTCCGGTAGGCCTCGACATCGGGTTACACGAATTACGTGATGCAATGATCCACCAAGCTCATAAGGCTCGATCGGAGGGAGATAGAGCGGACACGTCATGAAAGCTTTGCTTTTGATTGACATTCAGAATGATTTCCTGCCAGGTGGAGCGCTCCCCGTCGCTCACGGTAATGAAGTGATTGCGGTCGCTAATCGATGGATGCCACAGTATGAACTGGTCGTCGCGACACAGGACTGGCACCCAGCAGATCACAGCTCCTTTGCCAGCCAACACGTGGGTCACGAAATAGGAGACTCGATGGTCCTGGAAGGTCTCGATCAGATCCTGTGGCCTGACCATTGTGTGCAGGGAACTCCAGGCGCCCAATTCGCGGCAGCACTCGACACGTCACGCATTACTCATGTAGTGCAAAAGGGAACCCATCGTCAAATTGATAGTTACAGCGGATTCTTTGATAATGCCCGACGCCTGGCGACTGGCATGGATAACTTTTTGCGAGAACACTGTGTCGAAGAAATCCATGTGATGGGGCTCGCCACGGACTATTGCGTGAAATTCACCGCACTGGATGCAGTAGATTTAGGATTTCATACGGCAGTACGACTAGACGGCGTGCGCGGAGTCGATTTGAACGAAGGTGATTGTCAGCGCGCCATCAAAGAAATGCGAACAGCGGGTGTTGAGATAGTGTGACGAATGAGTCGCTGAGGTCCCTAGGCCAAGCTACGGAGACAGAATGTGATGTCTGAGACCAAGCAAAGGACAACACTGTTTGAAGGCCAGCATCTATCGCTGGTACAGCGTGACCATTGGGAATATGTGCAGCGTCATACAGGCAAACCTGCCGTGGGTGTGGTGGCCCTAACGGACCAGGATCAAATTATTCTGGTCGAGCAATTCCGTCCACCCATCGATCGCCGGATCGTCGAACTGCCGGCCGGCTTGGCTGGTGACATACCTGGTGCTGAGGATGAAGAGCTGCTACGTGCGGCCCAGCGTGAACTGTGGGAAGAAACAGGCTACACGGCGCAACGCTGGACGCCTCTCGTACACGCTTATTCTTCAGCAGGGCTGACCGACGAATCGATCGAGTTGTTTCTGGCTGAAGGCCTAAACAAGGAGGGTGTCGGAGGGGGTGTGGATGACGAAGAGATTATCGTCCACGAAGTCGCCCGAGACCAAGTGATTCAGTGGTTACAAGAACAAAACACGTATACGGACCTGAAGCTGTTCGCTGGATTGTATGCCGCGGCGCAGACGATCGCCGCACGTAGATCGAACGAAATCTGAAGTGCTCCACAAGCAAGGTTGTTTGTGGCTACGGAAGTGTGATGCTGCTGGCCATACTTCCCATTCACGGGCCGGCACTCTCCTGCCTCTCTAGCCAACGAGCGACGCCTGGGATTCCGTGGAGCAAGTTGGCCCAGGATGACCATCCACGTCAACGACCAATCACATGGACGGTCGTCTCTGAAATCGCCGGATACTTTCCATCTTGTAGCGCCGTGGCCCGAACGATCACTGAAAACTCACCATACAGCTTCGGGTCAGAAGTCGTGCGCACCGGAAAAACATAATCGCCCACAGTCGCTAACATCTGCGGGTCGGCCGCCACCAATCCTTCCAGCGCGGCCGGTGGGATAAGTTCAACCTTGACCGATTCGGGAAGCTTGGCCGAGCGCACCACGGAGACTGGAATCGTGAACGTATCGCCAGGATGAAAGTAAAGCATCTCTTGGGGTTGGGAAATCTTTAACAATGCTCCCTCCAACGACATCGTAATGCGGCCGCTCATACGGTTTAGTAAATAACGAGGATTGCCCTGGGGGTCTTCTACGACCGCAACCGCATTACAGACCAAGCGTGAAGTACGAGTCGTTTCCAACCACTCTGGGGCGAATACCGGATAAAATAATCGATCGACCTCTGGCGGTACGGTCATTTCCGGTCCTCGGATCCCTTGACGATGTCGCACTTGGGCGGACGTCATTTCTAAATGTACTTCGCCCGTGAATCCTTCCAGCCGTTCAATGATGACTTCTGCAGGGAACGTCGTGCCGGCGTGAACGGCCCGTGAACCATCTTTTTCAACTGGAGTCACCGTACAGCGCGGCTTCATCGTACTGCAAAACATAAACGGTTCGGCCCGATGCCTAATCTGCTTCCCCTCCACATCGGCAGTCGCTGTCAACGTCACCATCGTGGCCAGTGTGGCTCCATCGGCAGCCGACTCTAAAGGAATCTTGAGTTCACTTTGATCGGCTGCCAACAAGAGATCTCCAGAGGCTTGCACGGCAGGAGGTAAGCCCGCCAGCTCACACTGAATCGGAGTATTCAAACCACTTCGTCGAACCACTTTGACAACCAATTCACCCTTTTCGCCCACCACCAAATTCATATTGGGCAAAGCCTCCAGCGCGAAATCGGGCAACTCGTCCGCTGGTCTGGCAACCGTCAACCGAAACAGCCCTGTTTGATCGCTGCTGTTGCCAGAGAGATCATGTACGAGGATGCGATAGATACCATCGGTCGGTGCTGTCACCACCAAACCGGCATCAGGGGTTCCGGGCAAGTCATCGTTTTCAGCGATGGTCTTACCATCGGGGCCGATGACCGTGAGCAACGGATCAAGCGTGGAACCAATCTCTTTTGCACTGACAGCAATCTGCCACGCTTGATCTTTCGTGGCCTCGAACTCGAATTCGGCAGACTTGACTGCGTTCAGCAGAACGCCAGTCACCGAAAAGGGTGGCATGAACCTGGGTATCGTGATGTCTTCATCAGCAACGACAATCTCGTCTGACTGTTCATCCACGAGCAGCGCAAACGGTTGGCTTTCGCCGAATTCAGTTTCGAGCCGGTAATCGAATCGGTCCACGGTGGAATCGTCAGGGAAAGTCACCTCGCGCCTGGTCGACTCCAACTTTGCTTGCCCCGAGTGCACACCAATGCCCACAAATTCCACCGAAAGTGTTTCACCACGCCGTCCGGCGGCAGGTTTCGCTCCCAGCACTCGTGGCCCTCGCCGTACATCCAGACGATAGACATAAGAACGATTGCCACGATAGTCAACGTCGTGGACTTTGGCGATGTAGGTGACACCGGCTGTTGCAGCAAACGTTAGCACGGGCGAGCGACCATCCGTGCCGACCACATCGGCTACGAGTTCTTGTGTCGCCGCATCCACGATGATGAGGCTTCCATCGATGGGGCGTGCCACCCGAGTCTCCAGATAACACGTCACAGGCCCTCCCTGCGGGACAACAAACTGGTACTGATCGACTTCTTCGTTATGGCGCAACTGACCAGATACCGAAACCGGTAGTTCGCCCAAATCTTGTGTTTCATCACTCTCTGAATTTTCAACTACCACACGTTGTGCTGCGACAAAGAATTTTGCCACACCACTCCCACCGTTCGCATTGGCAACTTGCCAATGTATGGGACCGGACGGCATGTCTGCCGGAATGGTTATCTTCGCGGCAACTTCACGAGGCAACGGTAATGCGGCACTAAAACTACGCCCACCAAACCAATAAGGAGGCTCCGGCACAATGATTGGCCCGGGAGGGCCTAAGATTTCCATTTCGATGCGTTGGTCGTGAATAAAGAACTGTATATCGGGCGTCCAATCATACCCGCCAAGTCGAACGTCAACGGTCGTGCCTGGCGCGGCAGCCGCGGGAAAAACATACCCGACGGTGGGAGCCGTTTGTGCGTGGGCAGGCATGCCGCACGCGAAAAGCAGGCATGCGAGAACAAACATCACGATCCTGCCGGGGATTATGTGTTGGTTAGGATGTGCTGTCATGAAACGTCGCATACCATTCGCGGATAATAGATTGGACCCGTATCCGAGCGTTCTGTAGCCGCGTCGGGACCCCATCCTACGCGACCAGACCGGGAATTAGCCTACCACCTTCCAAGATTGGAACAGGCCTACCCAATGGTGTGTAATGGGTTTTGGTGGTGTCGATTCCCATTTGCGTAAGGATCGTATGTAAGACGTCGTCAACACCATACGGCTCAGTGATCGGCAAAGTTCCTTTTTCGTCGGTGGCTCCGAGAACTTGTCCCGGAATAACACCACCACCAGCAAACAGTACGCTCTGTACCTGAGACCAGTGGTCGCGTCCGGCACCGGCGTTGACTTTAGGTGTTCGTCCCATTTCGCCCATCATCACGACGAGCGTGGTATCCAAGAGACCACGGCGTTCGAGATCGGTAACCAGCGCGGCAAATGCCATATCCGCGCTCGGAATCAAATCATGCTCCAAGCTCGGAAAACAAGTAAAGTGAGTATCCCAACTGCCGTGATCAATTCCAATGAATCGACAGCCTGTTTCGACCAGACGACGCGCCATCAAAGCACATTGACCTAGCGTGTTGTACCCATATTCGGCGCGCAGCCATTCCGGTTCCCGACTGATGTCGAAAGACTCTTGGGCACCGGGCGAAGTCACCAAGTCAATGGCCTTTTCATAGTATGTGGACATCGCCCCCACGCGTGCGCTTTCCTCAGCTGACTGCTGAAGATTCTCCATCCGCGCCAACATTTGACGGCGAAAATCGAATCGTTCCACACTGATACCATCTGTCAATCGCAAATCCTTGACTTCAAAATCCGGTTGAACGGGGTCTGTTCCAATCACGAAGGGTGCATAAGCGGCACCATAAAAACCCGGTCCGCCTGCCGCCATGATGTTAGGCAGGTTCACATAGGGCGGTATGTCCGTCATAGCCCCAAGCTCACGAGAAACAATAGACCCAATCGAAGGATAGTGATCATTGAAAGGAAAAAACCCAGCTTGCCCGTCCCCAAAACGAGCTCGGCGACCGGTCATCAAGTAGTGGTATCCGGTTTGGTGACCATTATCATCATGACTGTGACTTCTAAGAATTGTAAACTTGTCAGTGATGTTAGCGCAACGGGGACAATGTTCTCCGACGAATGTTCCTGGAGTGTATGTAGAGATCTGACGAAACGGACCTCGAACTTCGGCTGGCGCATCGGGCTTCAGGTCCCACATGTCGATGGTGCTCGGCCCACCTTCCAGAAACAACATAATGCATGCTTCGGCCTTGACGGGCAGCGACTGCGCCTGAGCTTGCATCTCGAGCAGTTGCGGTAACCCCAACCCACCAAACAGGGAGGCGCTGCCAATGCGCAAAGCTTGACGCCGGTTAAGCCCATCGCAATAACCTCGCTCTTTTTTTAGTTCAAGTCGCAACATGGCATCTATTGTACGCCCTCATCCATCCACATGTTAGAGAGATTTACGGGATTTGAGTGTTATCTGATATAGATAAATTCCTTGGAATTGAGCAACATCCACAGGATATCTTCGACGGCAATCTGCCGACTTTGACCAGGACGGTGGAATGCCTCGAGAGACAATTGGATCTCATCCTCATTGGGAAATCGGCAAAATGTCGTCAAAAACAGTTCATCGATGACCTGCTCAGGTGACATGGCCGAATCTGCCAACTCTTTGGCGCGTCCCTGATGTGAATGAATTTTGTGATGGATCTCGGGCGAATTCACGAGGTGCAAAGCCTGCGCAATGCTCGGCTCGACTCCGCGCTCACAAGAACACACCGTTTCCCGTGCCGGCCTGCCAAACACTTCGAGAAAATAAGACGGCAACTGATTGTCCCAAATCTGGATGGCTCGAAACCCTGTGGGCCAGCCGTTGAATTTTTCTCCCACGCCCGTCGATTGGCTAATCGCATCCAACAGTACTTCAGCCGGCATGGTTTTGGGAAACGCGTGTGAGTAATTCTGTTGATCACGACGATTTGAGTCGTTCGCCCGGTAGTCGAGTTGATACACGCTTGAGTTGAGCAACGTCCGTGTGAAGGCCTTCAAGTCATAGTCTACTTCGAGCATGTGCTGTGCGAGTGCGTCGAGCAAAGATGCATTGGTGGCCGGATTGGTTTCACGCATGTCATCGATCGGTTCTACCAACCCACGTCCAAAATAGTGTGCCCACAGACGATTGGCGATCATACGAGCGAAGAAGGGATTCTCTGGGGCGGTCATCCAATCAACAAGCACCTGGCGCCGATCGACCACATCATCGAAGTCGGCCACTGGCGCGCCCAAAGCACTCGTGGAAACGGCTTCCTCCGTGAGTGGATGTTTCAGATCCTCTCCTCCTCGAGCCACTATGACTTCACCCACCTCTGAGATTGATTTCTTCTTGAGTCCCGTAAAGAATCCACCGAAAGCAAAATAGTCTGCTTGGCTCCATTGTTCGAACGGATGGTGGTGGCACTGAGCACAATCAAGGCGCACACCAAGAAACAATTGGCTGACCGAACGGCTGAGAACTTCAGGTGAATCGGTGGCCTTATAAAACGGAGTGGGGCCTTCGGCCAATAGGCTCCCCTGAGCCGTCAAGATTTCTTGAACAAGTTCATCATAGGGTCGATTCTCGTCAAACTGTCGCCGCAACCACCGCCTCATCGCCAATGCCCCCTGAGGCGACATCTTTTCTCGATTCACACGCAATAGATCGGACCACAGCAACGTCCAATAATCTGCGTACTCTTGACGCTGCAATACTTGCTCCACCATCTTGGTACGCTTGTCCGCATCTTGGTTCGCCAAAAAACTGCGGACTTCTTCGCTGCTGGGTAACGTACCGATCGTGTCCAAATACAAACGGCGCAAAAAAGGACCATCGTCCGTCATTCCACTCGGTTGTACATTAAGCCGTTGAAGTTTATTCCAGACGTGCGTATCAACAAAATTGTTTTCCGGGGGACGGTGAAATTCACCGGTTGGTTGAGGTAACGTCAATCGCGCGACCGAGACCTTGTCTAGGAATTTGACCAACACTGCCACTTCACCAGGAATGCCCGTCGTTTGAACCAACCCCTGTTCATCGACTTGTGCCATCACCGAAGAGTTAACTTTGTATTCGGCGATCGAGGTTACACAGAGACGATCCCCATCTGCAGAAACAGCTGTCACACGTAACTGCTGGGAACCACCCGCTGCCATGATGGAAACGGGAGGATCCACTTCGATCTGAGTCCAGCGAGATTGACCTGCGGATTCCTCCCAGCGTGCCCCTTCGGCAATCCAACGAAAAAAACGTCGATAGGGAGACGAATCCTTGGCAAACCGTTGTTTTCCACCGTGAGCCACCTGACCCGTCGCCTTAAGTAGAATCAAGCTGTTTTCGGGTGCCGTGTGCAGGACTCGTCGGCCAAGCCCTTGTCGAGCAATCGCATAGTAATCTGCGTTTAAATCTTCTGCAAAAACACTCAGCTTGAAACCGGCTTGTCCCTCCGCTTTTGCATGGCACCGGCTGGCATTGCACCCGTATTTATTGAGCAAGGGAGTGACTTGGTCGGCAAAGAAAACCGGTGGAGGTTGCTCGACACCGCTGACGGTGACCGGCACCTTCCGTTCGAGGCCACCATGCTGCACATGAATCGTGGTGTCACCGTCGGCCACCGGTTCGATTCGACCGAGGCTATCTATCCGAGCAATTTTTGGATCGGCCACCCGATAGTCGACTTGTCTGGTGAGATCCGTGCAAGGTCCGTCCAGTTCGGAATCCAAGACCAAAAGCTGTTGGCTTGCTTCTGGGTCACGTAATTCGACTTCGGCCGGACGGATCTGAATATTGGCCGTCCAGGCATCGGCTCCCCAGCCGAAACATGCGACCAAACATAACACCACCCACATCGCACGTGGAATGGGAAACAGCAGTAACCAACAGGCCTGTAAAGCACTGGCTGTTTTATCTATTCGATGTTCTACCATAATCAGATTAGACCTGGAGTAGCACAGTACAGTCAAGCGAAATCAATCCTATCCATGTGAGTTTTCCCTTCACATCGATTGTAATGCCAAAGTTTTCTCTTTCTAAGGGTCGATTTCCTTTCAGATCCCGGATCGAGTGCATGATTTGGTCGGCCATTCCGAAGAGTTGTTCGGCTTCCTCGGCACCAGTTTGAATCACGAAATTCACCGTTTGATGCCTGAGATATTCAGCTACTTTAAGGTGCTCGCTGGCATGCAACCAAGGGGCCTTCTTTTTGCTCTTGGCCATGCTGGTAGCCCCTTTCGTGTGGTGGCCATCGAGCAGGGCCTTTTAATCATTATTCTCAGCACGGCCTTCGATGTGAAACCAATTGTGAATTGGGGCCAGGATTTCGAGCACATCAGCTAACAGCGCCTGGTCCAAAGGCTGCTCGGCCCATTCGACCCATTGCCGGACACGCAACGGATTCGCGGAACCGGTAACGCAGGTCGTCATATCGGAATTGGCTATCGAGAATTGCAGTGCCAGTTGGGCAATGTCCGTGCCTTGCGCATTGCAGTGCGCGGCAGCCTGCTGACAAACTCGGCGCACATCGTCCGGAGCGCGATGCCAAGGCGGAAGAGATGCCGTGGTGAGCAATCGTGCCGAAAAAGGTGCGGCGTTCATGATACCCACTTCTTTTTCCTTCAAATAAGGAACCAGATCCCCAAACATGGTATTCTGCAACGTGTAATGATTGTAGGAAAGGACGACATCCAAATCCGTTCGTTCCAGGACGTACCGAAATGGTTTCATGGGATAACAAGAGATCCCGACAAACCGCACCTTACCTTGTTGTTGCAATTGGCGTAGCGCCGGCAGAGTTTCTTCGACAATCTGAGACATCTCGACAAATTCGATATCGTGACACAGACAAATGTCGAGGTGCTCCACACCCAAGCGGTGCAGGCTGACATCCACACTTTCCACGACCCGTTTCGCGGAAAAGTCAAAATGTGCCACGTCATACCGTCCCAGCTTTGTGCCCAACAGGTATTGGTCTCGCGGCACATCTCGCAAAGCCATCCCCACCAAGACCTCGGACATGCCTCGGCCATAGTACGGCGAGGTGTCAATAAAGTTCATACCACTATCTAGAGCCACATGCACCGATTTTATGGCGTCCGACACATCGACTTGGCGAAATTCTTGCCCCAATGGAGAGGTACCAAAACTAAGGGCAGACAGTTCCAGGCCCGTATTGCCTAATTCACGATACTGCATGATTCAATGAATTCCATTTATGAGAGAGAGCCACGATGTCGTGCTCAACACGATTCTTTTCCCAGGTTCTGGATACCTTCTGCGTCGCCCGGACAACCGTCTTGAACGCTTCTCGTTGAACTATTCGAGTAGCACCATTTTCAAAACGACATGCGATTCTGGCTATTTATTTCAAGTGTCCCGAAACACGTGTCTCGTGCTGGTCAACAATCTCACACAGTTGATCCAAATCAAAACCATCTTGTTGACAGTAATCGACGATAGTTTTTTCGCTCGCCAGAAACTTATCAATGAATTCCAACAGCTTTTCCAAATCAATTTCTGCCGGAATTGTCATCACGCCATGTTCGTCGGCATGGATCAGATCTCCGGGGTACACGACCAATGATCCAACGGTAACGGGCGTATCTATTTCTACCCAGCGTATGTGCGCGTGGCCAACGACGGGACTAGGTGCGCAGAGCTGAAAACCGAGTTCTTCCACGTCTGGCAAGTCACGCACACCGCCGTTCGTAACCGCACCCACACATCCTAAACGAAGGAAGATGCTGGCGGCTACATCACCCCACGCACAGCTACGTGCGGGTGGCTGGTCCAGGTCTTGAATTACCATCACCGACGGATGACGGGCTTGCTCGACATAGTTCCACACGTCCCGCGATTCCACGCAACGCTCTCCGGCTGCCTGGGGTAATGCACCCACTACCTTGGCCGTACAGGCATAGCCGACAATCGGTCCTAAGCCAGGCAACAACGCTTTGACGGAAGTATCCATCAGGCCTTCGGTGCGCGGACGCAGATTGAATTGCTCTACCGTATCATAAATGATTGGTGTCCGAACTTTGCGTAGCTCCGCGAATACATGCTGTTGGTCCATTGCTGCTCTCTAATCTAGGGGTAAGGATACAGGCAGGTGGTTTTCATAAGACTGCCGCGCGGCCAGGATAACTTCGAGGGAACGTCGTGCCTGAGATCCAGTCACAATCGGTGTCTCATCTCGCTCGATGGTTTCGACAAAACAACGTATTTGTTCACGATACCATCCCACCAGTTGTCCGTGTAATTTAGTCCAATGCAAGACATCTGGAAATTGCCAACCGTCTTCAGTGCAAAGAGACAACGGAGTGGGCAACACATTGGCGAACGCCGTCGCGCGGCTGCCGATCACTTCCAAGCAAAGATCGCCCGTGCGCCCCATTGCTGCTGACAACACCTACGGCACCCCGGCGAGTCTTTACCATGATCCAACAAATGTCGTGCGTGCCATATTCTTCCTGAACGGGTCCGATCACAATCTCTGAGGTCACACGATCTACCTTATCGTCCAAATACCAGAGAATCAAATCCAAATCGTGGGCGGCTAAGAATTCTTCGATGCGAACACGACTGGCCAAACGACGAGCAATCTCGATCGTCGCATTACGACGGCCGAAGATGCTCATCACTGTCCCCATCGTTCCATCATCAATCTCTTCTTTAATCTTCGAATGGGTCGTCAACGATTTTCCGAAAGCGAATACTAAGCAAAGTGTTCTCGAAATGCCTGAATCGTCTGTCGGGCGGCTGCATCTGAATCAGGGACAGCAAGCGCTTCGGCCGAAAGGTACCCATCGTACTGAATTTCTCGCAGCGACGTGACAATCGGTTCATAATTCAGATGGCCTCGCCCGGCAGCCTGGCGGTTTGAATCGACGAAGTGCACATGGCCAATCATGTCGCCACCTTCGCGGATGGCGACAGCCGGATCGACTTCTTCAATGTTCATATGGAACAAGTCCGCCAACAGACGCACGTTGTCGGTCGACAAGGATTGCAGTAACGTAACGCCGTCGGCAATGGTATTGACCAAGTTAGTCTCATACCGATTCAGCGGCTCGTAGATCAGCGGCACATGGTAGTTTTTCGCATAGTCACCGAGCTGATGGAGGGCTTCTGAAAGATACCCCAACGCCGTTTCTCGATCCACTTCCGAGCTCCAACTGCCCTGCATGGAACCAATGATAGTCATCGCTCCAAACGGTCCACCAAAATCAATGATGGAGCGGACGAAAGACTGTGCTTGCTGCCGAACCCCTGCATCAGCAGCCGTCAAACTGAGCCCTTGGATGACCCAACCGGCACCAGTTCCGACAGCCGCCAAACGCAATTGATGTGTATCCAACAATTCTCTCAATTGTGAAGGATTCACAGCATCGGGTGACGGAGCAAAAATCTCGACAGCATCGAAACCGAGCTCTGCAGCTTGCTGGCATCCACTGGCCAAATCATCCCAATAAACAAACGGCCCGCCGCGTGCTTGTTCGACCAAGCTGATGGTGACACATGACTGGATCATCGCTTAGTCTCCTACTTCAATAATCGCCTTGATCACACCGGTTTCTGGCCTGGTCAACGAATCAAATTCATCGACGACATCGTGCATCGAGGTGCGGTGAGAAATCCAAGTATCCGTATCAATTGTACCGTCTTCGATTAACTGAATGATCCGTTTGAAATCTGCTGGTAAAGCATTGCGGGAAGACAGGATCGTCGCTTCGCGGAGATGCATGGCTCCGTGCCGGATTGGAATCTCGTCGTTCGAGATGCCCACATAGATCAGCCGTCCGGTGTGAGTAAGATAGTTGACAGCACCGGCCATGGAAAGATGGCTGCCTGTTGCATCGTACACCACTCGATACATGTCACCTTGGGTGATCGATTTCATCTGTTCCAGCTCGCTGCCGTCACCAGGAAAAACAAGAGTGTGTTCGATGCCATAGCTCCGCCGACAGAATTCAAGGCGGGCTTCATTAATGTCCATCATGGTGATGTGTGCGCCAGTCAATCGGGTGAACTCCAGCGTGGACATCCCGATGGGTCCCGCTCCGATGATCAGCACGTGATCTCCGGTCTCGGGTTTGGCGCGCTCTGTCGCATGGGAACCAATACCCAACATTTCCACCAAGGCCAACTGATCATAAGAAAGCTTTTTCGACGGGTGGAGTTTGTCGGCGCGAATCACAATACGCTCACACAGTCCCCCGTCGATCATGACGCCGAGCACCTTAAGCGTTTCGCAACAGTTGAATTTTTCGTGACGGCAAGCAAAACATTGGCCGCAGTTCAGATACGGTTCGACACTGCAACGGTCCCCAGGCTGCAAATGGGTAACTTCGTCTCCTAATTCAAGGACTTCGACACCCAACTCGTGCCCTAGAATTCGGGGGTAACCGAAGAACGGCATTTTGCCTAAATATCCGCTGATGTCCGTGCCGCAAACGCCCATTCGCACAGTCCGCACCAACGCTTCTCCAGGACCTGGATGACCTGGATCGTCAATCTCGACTCGCTCAAACCGGCGAGGCTGTATTAAGGAAATGGCTTGCATGGTATCGACCGTCCAAACGGTGAAAGCCTTACAGTGTAACGGGTGCTGCCAGTAAAGCAAACCAGCGTGTTGTTCACCAGTCATCGGGGGACTGAAGTTCGGATCGCTGGAGACAGCCTCACTGCCACTGCAAGAGAACCATGCAGCAAAACATAACGAGTGCTAATGCTTATTTTGTCTCAGGAGTGAAAACCGGCCAGGGTGATGGTTGTTGCCAGTCCCAATTTGATTCATAGCGCACGTCCAGCCAAGGCGTTTCGACTCGGCGACCTTCGTCATGCAACGAGATTAAAAGGGCTTCCAGCATACCACTGGTAAGCAACGTCCTTTCCACCGGCCAAGTCGGCTCACCCGTCAGCATCATCGATTCGATCCCCTGACACAGATGCGCAAAATGCATGTACGGTTTGGTATGTTGCGATGCAATCAGGGCAGATCGAGTCTGTTCTTCGGTGTTGCGCCAGGCTGCTGCCCACTCTCCGACGGCCCCACTCAGAATCAACACATTCGCTCGCAGGCCATCGTGATAATCGACAATGAAGAGCAACGGGTGCTTTACCTTGTCTTTCAAAGATCGCTCTCCGGAAACGGGAGGATGCCGCAATCGAGATAGAGCTTCGTTGAGCAACTGCCGATCATAGACTCCTTGTTCTCCTGCTTCCCACACGGCGGCTCCCTCAATGGCTTGCACCGACTGGACTCCTGTTTCGCCACCCTTCCGTCGCTCGGACAACGATTGAACGACCTCGAGCGCATGAAACCCGTATCCTTCCACCCCTCCAAAAGATCAGCTCGGCTCCACGCTCGACATCTTCCGGTGGATAGCGCCATGTTGTCGGCAGAGACGAGCCAGCGATAAGAGGGATCTGCATCTTCTTGGCGGTCTCATATATCCACTTGGCGTCTTCCCAGTTGTGGGACAAATGTTTGTCATAAAATACGGGCACCACTTGGCCAGTTCGTTTAAAAGTCTCGACGATTTCAGTGAACATCCGCCGTTTGGGATACAAGGTCTGCCCCAACGGAGACATCGGATACGTTCCTTGTTCCAGAATGAATAGAACGCCATCCACCGCCAATCGGTCCGTGTTTTGGGTGAGGGTAGCAGAAATGGAGTCGTAAATGGAGAAACCAAACTGTTTGCTATAGGGTCGACTGAGATCATCCACATCGACTTGGTCGGTGAATAGTGATGTCAATCGTAAAGGCAAGATGCGTCCTTGATCGTCCATGCTGTCTGTGCGCAACAACCTGGTGAGGATGACATCAGCATGGGCATTCTGAAAATAGGTAGACGTAATACCTGCGATGCGCCTGGGCTGAATCTCGTCCGCTTCGACAACAGCGGTCACCATGAGAAAGACAACTAAGAGCAGTTTCCAGGAAAAGATCTGCTCGAGGCGCTCGTTCCTCACGAACCTACTGGAAGGAGGATAAAGAAACCACCATCGGTGGTGTTGGGCTAGCACCCCGTGTCTAGTGGATTTTAAATTCGTTTCTAAATGAAGGAACATCCGTTTCCTCTTATGGGTCTAAGCTCTACCAACAGTGTCTGACAACCTTCTAGTGCGACTACTTGAAGGTCGTCAAAGCACTTCCGTCGCTGTTCCACAGCCACAATATGCTCTCGTGCCCACCCGCGCCAACGATCGAACCATCGGCGCTGACATCCATTGCATGGACAAAATCCGCGGGACCAGCAAAGTCGGCCTGGTTCTTGCCATCCTCTGTGTTTTTGAACTTAACCCGTGTATCGCCACTGCAAACGGCCACGTTGTCGCTGGTGCCGACGAACCGCACTGCGGTGACTTCCTTGTCAAACCCTCGGATGGATCGAGACTGGACTCCTGTCCGCACATTCCAAACTTTGATCACGTTATCCGCCCCACAGGTCGCTAGGACACGACCATCACATCTCCAACTGACGTCCAACACGTGATGTGTATGGCCCTCGAACGTCCGTATCTGTTTTCCACTGTCGGCATGAAAGGTCAAGACCATACGATCGGCTCCGCAACTTGCCAATTGAGCCCCGTCTGGCGAAAAAGCGACACCGAACACTGTATCGCGATGAGCGTCGGCTATCTCTTTGACCAAGGTGCCGTCCGCGACTTTCCACATCTGCAGTTGGCCACTCCGTGATGGAATCCCTGCACCCGTAGCCAGCAAGGAGCCATCTTGGTTAAAACCAAGTGCTGTCACGCGACCGGCAATGACAGAATCACTTTTGTCGGTGCCAAGTGTGCGCGTCAGTGTCCATGTCGGTTTTGTCTCCCACACGACTGCGTGCGGTTCGGATGCGATCGAAACTAGATCCCCGTTCGGGGCAAAGCTCATACCGCGAATCGGTGAGGCATGCCCCTGGTAACGATCGATCGCCACACCGGTCTCTGCATCCCAGATGCGTACCACCTGGTCTTGACCCCCGGTCGCGACACGGTGTCCATCTCGCGAAAAAGCAATCGCCAAAACAGGCTGTTCTGCCGCAGCAGCTTCCTGCTTGATCGTTTCCAATTTTGCCTGGGCAGCCTGCTGTTCTTCTTCATGTTTTTTGTGCTCTGCTTCGCGAGATTGGATCTGCTCGGCGGCCCTTTGTACAGAATCCGTTTTGCGCTGCACTACCTGAACCGCCTCTTCCACGCTCCCGACTGCTTGCTCCTTTTCTTCGTTGGCCTTTTGATTCGCTGTCACCAATTCCTTTTGCTGTTCTTCTTTCTGCTGCGAGTCTTTCTGCGTTTGGGAAATGGCTTCTTCGGCTCTTTGCTTTTCAGACTCAGCAGTTTGTTTCTGCTTCTGAGCTGAGGCTAATGCTTTGTCTGCGTTGGTCTTAGCCTGCTCGGCCGTATGTTGCAACTGATCCAATTGCTTTTGAATCAGTTGCTTCAGGGACATCGCTAAGTCAGTCAGGGCTTGATTGCCTTCCTGTTCAGAAGCCACCTCTTCGAGTTGGCTGATACCACTGGTCAACGCGTCGGCAGCTAACTTGGACGCGGCAGGAACGTCAGCCAAGTATTGCTCGGCGCCACGAGAATCTTGTTCTGCTTGCTGGATCGCTTCGGTCGCGGCCTGAATCGCTTGTTCCGCATTCGTTTTGTCCACAGCGGCCTGCTTAACACGTTGTTTGACCGCTTCCACGGCTTGTTCACCAGCGGCCAGCTGAGCCATCGCTTTTTCGGCGGCTGCCGTTTTTTCAGTCAATTCTGCACTGAGTTTCTCATGATTCTCTGTGGCGGTTTGTAGATTCTTGTCTTCGGCCTCCTTGTTCTTCTTGGCCGCTTCGAGTTCGCTTTGGAGTTCCTTGACGTGGCGATCGGCGACTTCAACTGCCCGTGTGGCGACCTGAATCCGTATCTGTGCAGGCAAGTCTCCATGCAGTTCGGCAATTGCCTCCGCTTTTTCGGCACTCCAAATCTTGGCCGTGTGGTTGGAGCTCGCGGATGCAAAACGCTGGCCGTCTGTCCGGACGGCCACGGCCGTTACGGGACCTCCGTGATCCATACTGGCGACCTGCTTGCCCGATTCGAGATCCCATACTCGCAGTGATCCATCGGCACTACCTGACAGAAGCCGATTCGTACCGGGAATCCCAGCCAGTGAGGTAACCGCACCCGAATGTCCTTCCCAGGTCTGCACAGGCTCTAACGCCTCGATGGCATTTGGATCCGTGGTGGCTTCTGGCACCTTCCATACGTGGACGAGATGATCGTCTCCCGCAGCAGCCAAATACGCACCCGCCTGGACAAATGACACCGCATTCACGGGCGTCGGCAAGTCCCGCTGACCACGCGACTGCCCGTCTTCCACGTGCCACATTCGCACTGTCTGATCTCGAGATGCAGTCGCCACCATGCGTCCATCGGGTCCGAAAGATACACTGCTCACTCTATCCGTATGCCCCGTCAGCGTATGGCGTAGCTCGTTGGTAGCCAATTCGTAGATTTTGACCTGGCCAGTCTCTTCGCCCACAACCACCCATCGGCCATCGGAACTGACGGCTAGCGCGTGAACGCCTGTTGCCAACTCCTTCAATACGCCTTTTTGCTGTGAATTCTTGCGGCTCCAGAATTTGACGACACCGTACCCACCAGAAACAAGCAATTGGTTATCCGGAGAAAACCGTAGCGAATGCACCAGATCGCGATGGGCAACGTTGTTGCCGAACTTAGTGTCACCGTCCGAGCGCAGAGACGGATCGTGGAGCTCTCCGACCTGCCGTTTCGTCGGTATGTGGTACAAGAATATTTGATTGCCTCGTCCTGCCGCGGCATACTGACCATCTGGCGATATCGCCACCGAATAAATGGGATGCACTTGCTCAGGCAAGGCCCGCCACCTAATTCTCGACGGCGCTTGGAGTGTGCTCCCTTGAGCACCTTCGTCAATCCACTTCTTGATCCAACCAAGTTCTTCCGGAGTCAGAGGCTGGGCGCCAACGTCATTGTCTGCGGGTGGCATCGAAGGCTCCTCTTGGCCAGATACGAGCCGCACCAGCAGGCTTTCTTCGCTGTTCCCAGCCACCACGGCGGGACCTTCCAATCCGCCTTGTAGGATGCTTGCTGGCGTCTCCAAAACGAGTTCGCTATCCGCATCCGTGCTGTTGTGACAAGCCAGACACTTTTGTCGCAGAATCGGCAAGATATGCTTTTGAAAGTCGACGGGCTGCTTCTGGTCGACCTCTGTGTTGACAGCAACTTCGTCGTTTTTCGATACTTCGTTCGCAGAAAGCTGGGTGAACTTCCCAAATCCAACCCCTGCCACCAAAAGGACGATCGGGAAGCATCGGGAGATTCGAAATGTGGTGTGTATCGGCATGGATACCTGACTGTCCAATCGTCCGATCTTACTTGGCCTTACTGGTCACCCAAATCGCATCGAAGCGGTGACCCAATCGACCGGGAGTTCGCACCGTCCGTCTGATTTCCTCTGGTTCGTTTGTCGTACCGACGATACGGATCGGTCCGGCGAAGTAACCGATGCCGGATGTCGAAAACTTCATCTTCACTTTTCCGGACGTATCACCCTCGATCTGGGATACAACCGGCGGCGCAACGATTCCGGCGGGCAATCCCAACGCCTCTATTGTAATTGGCCCGGGGCCGGCTTGAAGCGACGAGCGGCGATTGATACTGATTTCGAGCTCGGCCGGCTTGTCCGTAGAGACCACAATCGCATCGACGTTGGCAGTTAGGTCAAAGTTGGGCTCCTCCAACAAAACAGTCAAACCATAGAAATAGCGTGGGCCACCGTGGCGAAAATGCTCGCCGACGGTCACGCGATATTCACCGTCCACTGCGACGTCGTGCGCGATGAATGCTTTGTTCGGTTGGTTTGGTTGGTTGACTTCACTAATCACTTTACCGGAAGGATCGGTAAGTTTGACGGTGGGGGACAGAGGCAGATTTAGGTTTTGGGATTCGACCGAGATAAGTACTCGCTGCCCTTGCTTTAATGGGAAGCGGAATTCATCAATCTCACCCGGCAGCAGCAAACGGCCAGTCACTGCACAGGGTGCTTCCAACGGTGACAGGTCCTGTGACTCGCCATCACAGCTGACCACGGCGACATCATGTGGGACCAGTCGCACGTGTGCCGCGCCACTAAATTCGGGCGAGAAAGCAACACCTCGCCGGAAGTTTGGCGCAACTCGCCGAAGATCAAAGTCTTCCCAAGTCGGATAGTCTGCTAGCGAGGAACCGTTACCCCAGGCACTCACAGGCAGCTTCGCATCCGTGGGGATGTTCCATCCGGCAACGGCAACCTCGCCCACGTCTGCCTGGTTCACCGCCAGCGGGATCGCGTTGATAATGTACGGACCAGTCGTCACGGTTAACCGATAAATATGCGCAGCGCCACTATTGAATGAGATCGATGAGTTAGGACTGGAAGGAAATGCGAACAAGCGTACGACATGCGGCCCCGACTCGGTCGCTGTGTAGGCGACTCGCGGATCAAGACCTACGTCGTCGTGATTCTCTGCCAAGACAAATCCATCTGGCGTGACCACCTGTAGAATGGCATCCATGGGGGAACCCAATCGCCTATTGGCATCGATGGACGCCACCAGCACCTGTCCCTGTTCCAACGTCATCACGAA
This sequence comes from Pirellulaceae bacterium, assembly GCA_022448645.1. The sequence continues at coordinate 74,055 of JAKVBZ010000009.1, read as the reverse complement.
CGCATCGACATCTGCACCACTTTCCAGTTTTCCGTTGACGACCGCACGCTGGCCTTCCAGCACGTGCGCCTCAGTCCTGGTGTTATTGGGCTCTTCTTCGCTCAGCTCTGGCAGGTTGTCAATCAAAAACGGAACGGCGGCAGAAATGCCTTCTTCGTTAAAGAGTCGGATCCACACTTGGTCCGCAGCCAAGTCGGCCGGAATGGTCACCGACAGTTGACCTTTTTCTTCTTTGGCAATAACGTCAACGCCAGGAGCCCAAGCCTTCACTGGCCAAGGAAATTCCCCAGTGCAGGTGGTGACCACTTCCGTACCTCGCTGTCCACCAGCCGGGTAAAGCCGATCCAGTTTTGGCGCCGCAGACAAACCGATCGCTGGTGCCAGGCCTGCCAAGATTACCCCTGAGAGCAAACGACAGATCACATGATTTCCTTGATGGGGCGCGGATCGCTAACGAGGTGAACTGGGCGGCCCGTTCGGTTGTAGAGAATCTTGTCGGGCTGGATTCCCAATTTTAAATAAATGCTCGACGCTAGATTCTCGGGACCATATACGTTGTCGACTGCTGTGTATCCGTTACGATCCGTGGCGCCGATGATCTGTCCGCCTGGCGTTCCGCATCCGGCTACCAGGATCGACATTGCGTTCGACCAATGATCTCTTCCTGCGGCCGAGTGCCCCGACAGTGTGGTAATTGCTGGAGTACGTCCGAATTCACCCATCATGATCACCAGGGTCGTATCCAACAGCCCTCGTTCATCAAGGTCTTCGATCAGTGCTGCGATGACCGGTTCAAAATTGTCCGCCCGTTTCTTGAACCTCGAAAAAATATCGGCATGATCATCCCAACCTCCGTGGGCGATGGTCACAAACGGCACACCTGCCTCGACGAGCCTGCGAGCCAGCAGGGCACGTTGACCAACCGTCGAACGTCCGTATTTACTTCGCACATGCTCCGGTTCTTTCTGAATCTCAAAGGCTTCCTGTGCCTTGGCTGAGGTCATCAGCGAAACAGCTTGATGAACATTCTCGTCAACTCCAAGCACCGGATCGGCTGCCGCCCTTTCGTGGAATCGTTTCAAGCTGTCGAACTTTCGCCGCAGCTCTCGTCGATTCACATCGCGTCCGTCTTCTAATCCCGCAGGAAGGCTTACGTCGCGCACGCGGAACGAATCGCTGTTGGGATCGCCACCAACCACGAAAGGAGCATGCTTTGAACCGAGAAAATTCGGTCCACCGGAACGAGCCATCGAAGGCATTGAGAAATAGGGAGGCAGCCCGTCCGGGGCTCCCCGCTCTGCCGAAGTCACAGCCCCGTAGCTGGGATGGAAACTAACGAACGCACCGCAGCTTACGGGAATCCGTGTCGGAGCACCCGTCATCATATAGTGGTTTCCCGCACCATGATTGTTTTGGTTGTGGCGCAGGGAACGGACAATCGTAAACTTATCACTGATGCTGGCCAACCGCTGCATGTTTTCTGAAAAGAAAACCCCGGGTGTCTTGGTGGCAATCGCATCGAACTCACCACGGATTTCTGCCGGAGCCTCCGGCTTAGGATCGAACGTTTCGAAGTGGCTTGGTCCACCATCCAACCAGATCAAAATAACACTGGTATGCGGCTGCGAAGACGCTTTGCCTGCGGCATGGTTGGAGACAGTCGCCGCATTGCCACCCAATCGCAAGGCATCGACAAATCCACCGCCCAACAATGCTCCCAAACCGAGCTTCAGGCAGTCTCGTCTTACAGTACCGTCACATTTCTGATGAAAGGCCATAGTATTTACCTTCTATTAATCAATAAACAGAAACTCCGGTGTATTCAACAGCGCCCAGAAAAGATCTTCCAATTTTTGCCGTCGGTCTTCGCCATCGTTCAGAACTGCCGCTGCAATTTGGATTTCCTCAGCAGTCGGCGGCCGTGCATAAACCCACAGAAAAGTCTCCTCGACAATTTGCTCATTGGCAAGTTCATCACCAGCCAGTTGTGCCGGTCGGGCCGAATCCGACGACAGCTTTGTGTTGAGCTGGGGAGAGTTCATCAAATGAAGGACTTGGGGGGTGGTCGAATCCGAAATCCTTTCGCAGGGCGGATCTTGATTAGGATCGGGACGTCCGAACGTATCCAAAAAAAGTGACGAGGAGCGATAAGTCCACAACTGCATGGCTCGTGAACCGGGTGGCATCGCTGCAAAGGTTTCTTCGACGTTCAACACATCGTTGACTGCGTCCAACAAGACTTCTGCCCGCATTCTCTGGCGATAGTAACGAGAAAAGTTATTGACGTCCGAAACGTTGCGCTCTTCCGGTGTAGAACTCAATCGAAACACGTGTGAGTTCATAATCGTGCGGATCAAATGCTTGTTGTCGAATTCGCCCTCTCGAAACTGTTCAGCCAAATAATTCAACAGAGGTTCATTCGATGCCGGGTTGGTAGCGCGCATGTCATCCACCGGCTCGACCAAACCACGCCCCATCAATTCGGCCCAAATACGATTCGCCATCACCTTGGCGACAAATGGATTGGCCGGATCGGCCATCCAATCCGCCAGCACCTCCCTCGGGTCATGGTCCACACCAAGTTCCAACGTCGATCCGTGCAATGTCTTGGGCAACACTGGTTCACCCGTGCGACCATGATGCAGGGTCCCACTGGCTGCGGTCGTGATGAATTGCTCGCCACCGGAAATCGGCGGGGAGAGTCCGGCACCCGAGAAGCCTACTCGAGAAAAAAAGGAGGCAAAACCATAAAAGTCATCCTGACTCCAAACTTCGAATGGATGATGATGACATTTGGCACATTCCAGACGAACACCCAAAAACAACTGACTCACGGAGGAAGCAATTTCATCCGTCTTCGGACGATCCCGAAACATCACCGTCGCTCCATGATGGAACGTACTCCCCTTAGCTGTGACGAGCTCTCGAACGAATTGGTCATAGGGTATGTTGTTGCGAAACGCTTCTCGCAACCATGAATCTATCATCCAAACCGCCTTGATGCCGGCGCGAAAAGGATTAGGCCTTAATAGGTCAGCCCACTTGTTTGCCCAAAAGTCTGCATACTCGGGGCGTTCCAACAAACGATCCACCAACAGTTGATGCTTGTCGTCACGGTTATCCTCAAGGTACTCACGAGTCTCGTCTGGTGTCGGCAGCCGACCAATTGCGCGGAGATAAGTCCTGCGATGCAATGTCGTTTCCCCGGCCTCGGACGAAGGTAACATGCCCAGCAACTTCAGCTTGTCCCACACCAAGTCATCAATCGGATTCCGGCGGGGAAGCTCGGCATAGGTTGCGTCCGGTACTTGTCCCGGCAAAGGAATTGTCACGTGGCAAACGGCGATGTTGTTCATATAGCGCACCATGACGGCAGTCTCACCTGGCACCGGACCTGCCTGAACCACACCTTCGGCACTCACCGATGCGATCGCTGCATCATTCGATTGAAAAGCACTTGAGTCCGTTACGTCACGTTGATGACCGTCGGAATACTCAGCCATGACTTTTAACGGCACGCTTTCCGTTGGAGCCAGACTCTGATTACCTGGCTGTACCACAACGCGCTGCAGCGTAGGTGCGTCTGGCGGTGTCCGCGGAGCTCCGTCGTAGATCCACGACAAGAGAAGCTCATAGTGAGGACTGTCGGATGGGAACCGCTCTCCTCCACCATGAGGAACCTCTGCGGTGGCCTTTTGCAGCAATAGACTGGAAGTCGGGGCCGCCAAGGAAATCCGCCTGCCTCGGCCAGCCAGAACAAGTGCGTCGTAGTCGAACTTCGAATCAAAGCCAAGCAATGACAAGGCAAACCCATTTTGGCCGCCCGACTTGCCATGGCATGCACCAGCATTACAACCGAACCGCGTTAAAAGAGGCTGGATGTCCATTTCGAACGTCACGGATGGTAGTTCCCCGCCGTTGGTCAAGGAATCAGAAGTACCACCCTGGCATGGTCCCCCAAACCCGAAAACGTACACGCAAATCGCCACCCCGAGATAGTCCCTCCGGACAACGCTGGCAGTCTTGTGGTGGAATAAGAAAAACACGGTGAGTTTGTGGGCAAGGTTGGTCGCTGTACAGCAAAGTTTGATTTCGCAAAATATGCTGCGATATAGACTTACGTAACGGTGTGCATCCGAATTGGCGGGGTGCACAGCTTAGCTCCTCGCCAAGCGGCGCTCCTCGTGGCTGCCACTGGTGAAAAACGGCTGCGAACCAGCACATTTTGACCGAGGATCGCAAGTAAATCAACTTCGCGTTATGAATGTCCAGTGTCGAACTGCAGTTTCGGGCTGTCGTGAGACTAGCCAATTAGCCGTAAACACTTGACCTGCAACCTGTTAGCCCGTCTGATGGTGTATGGAACCTGTTGGCGCCCTCGATTCCCTTACACTGCCACAACCAGTGACACCTTATAAGATCACGTACCAATATGACCAAACGATTTACCGACTTCATTCAAAAAACATTACTAAGCGACCAGGAGATGGCGACGATCGAGCGCGATCTTCGATTTCGTCCGGCGGATCCAAACACGGCTCAGACACTAACTGCCGAACAAGTGACTCGCTTCAATCGTGATGGGTATGTCTTGCCACTGCCGTTTTTTTCTGCCGAAGAGATAGAGGACTTTCGAACTTATTTCGATCAGCTGCTAGACCAGACACTGGCCAATGGTGCCGACAGTTTTTCGTTGGTTGATGCGCAGCTGTCTCACAGCCGTATCTACGATCTGATGTTCGACCCACGGCTGCTATCGTATGTTCAGGACTTGGTCGGTGAGCATCTTGTGTGTTGGAGCACTCATTGTTTTTGCAAGCTTCCACGGAACGATCAAGTGGTGGCATGGCACCAGGATGCCTACTATTGGCCATTCACACCGGCCAGAACCGTCACCGTTTGGTTAGCCATTGACGACGCTGATCGTCACAATGCGTGCATGCAGTTCGTCAAGGGATCGCATCTGCTCGGCAAAATTCCTCACCGTCTAAGTCGAGAAGAAGAAAAGAATGCTTTACGCGTGACGGTAGAAGGCAACCAGATAGACGGAGAAATCGCCGATGCAGCACTCTCGGCCGGTCAAATTTCGCTACATGCCGATACGCTGCTACACGGCTCGGGACCCAACCAATCAGACCGTCGCCGATGCGGACTGACACTGCGCTATGTCGACGCCTCAGTCACTGACCTTCGGGACTGGTCCCAATGTGGCGTCTTGGTCCAAGGTGAAGATACCCGTGGTCATTGGGGCAATCCACCCCGACCAGAGCAGGAATAATCTGTTGGAACCTCTCCGTCACACTCACTGGCTGGGCGTTAAGGTAACAGGTTGGCGGGGTTGCCATCATCACGAATGCATAGCCAATTGAGCGTGGCCCGATCAATGTTTTCAGAAAGGAAATGACCACTTCCGTCAGCAAACAGCACATTGATGCCGCCCGGATGTGCCGATTGCAAAGGATGGTTAAAGGCATAATTCCCCATCCCGTCGGCCTCTGAAATGCGAACCTTGGTGTTGATGGGCCAGCGCACGGTAGAGCTAGTACCACCTTCGAAATTGGTGCTGCAGTTACAACTACTGTTGATCCAATCTTCCTGCCAGGTCGCGAAGGCGAATCCGGTCCACATCCCCATTCGCTTGGAAGCTCGGATTTCGACCGGACCGACCGAATCCCACGGACTAGGACAGATACCCCCTGGCGAATAACCCTGATCCGATTGTTCTCCGATCACCATGGTGTTGGACGTGCCATCGAAAATATCCGACACACGGGTTTCACTGTGTGGGTAAAAGACACCGTTGGCGGCGACGAACCCACCGTGAGAACAAGCTCCAGAGGTAGGCGTGCAATCACACACCCGGTCTTTACCAGACGGATCGACTGGCGTGCTTTCATCCAGCGTGGCACCCATGATTCCGAAATAGTTTCCACCCTGCATCCAAACTCCGTTCATCACGGCATCCTCTCGGCGGATCAAACGACGCAATGGGCTCGAGGGGCAAACGTGAGTCGTATCTACAAATCCTTCCAAGGCAAAGTAATTTGAAAGACTAGCATCGCTGGGCGAGTAAAACGGGCCTTCCATATCCAATTGTTCATAAACTTCGCTATGCTCCATGAACGGAATCAAATGTGCTGCCCAGCCAGCACCAGCCCGTGCCGAGCCACCTGTGGGAAAACTACCCCGCACCGTGTGAAAGTTGTGTAGGGCAATACCAATCTGTTTTACGTTGTTCAAACATTGCGCCCGCCGAGCAGCTTCGCGCGCCGATTGTACGGCCGGTAGTAGTAGCGCGATCAGGATAGCGATAATCGCAATCACCACCAAAAGCTCTACCAGAGTGAAACCACTTCGGCTCATTCCAAGTTTTCGTTTGCAAACATGCATCCTGGGTTCACTGGCGTGTGGTCGGTTTACCGCAGCAAATCAAAATCGTAAGCCCCGGGCGTCGGTGAGGCCACAACGGTGGCTTTCAAGTCAGTTGTTTTCTTTTGAGTGTACTTTTCGTGGATGATCCAGTCCGGCACCCAACCCGATCGCTTACTGGGATCAGGCATTGGCGTGGCCGTAGCAGCCACTACGACCAGGTAGTTTCCCTCCGGAGCACCCTCGGCGGTCCTTGTTTTCAGGGAATAGGATCCGTCGGCTCGAATTTCCGCCGTGGAGTGATACTGGTGTTGGGCCTGACGTGCACCTGCTGGAATGAACTGAATGTAGCCACGGTCCAAAGGTTCACCTTCGACGCTAATCTTTCCCGCAACGGGAACCAACGGCAGCGTACCAAGATCGTGCTTGGAGCAACCAACAAAGAGAACGACGGTGACAGTAGGAATTGTTAAGCGGAACATAGCAAAGTAACTAATCATATGTATTGTACATTTCATTTCATGTTCACGCGAATCATTTAATGAATCAGCGGTGCGAGAAAATGATCACGGCAATGATCAAAACCATTTCCACTGCCTGGTTTCCGCCGCAGACATGGACCACAACCTAGATCTCGTCCGCATCGCCAGAAATCTGCCCGACTCGTGCCAGCTGCAACCCGATTCCAATGCGATACGACATCATCATTGTTATTTTCTCTTCCACCACTGGCAACCCAGATCGTGTTGAATGGAATCCTCACATCGCGAAGCGCTGCCTGGTTTTGTGTAACAAGACTTTGATGCATCAAACGGGTCATCGTCACGGTCGGCCATCGATAGGACACCCATCCATCCTGATGGCTCACTTGGGAGCGATTAGCCACCAGCCGATGGCGCTCGCCATTTTGCAAGCTCAAGGTAAAGGCCAGCATCTTCGATTGGGAGGTAAACCTTTACCGAACCAGATCTCATTCGACAGCTCTACCACTGAAATCGCAAGAAACGTCCCCCTGGAAATAGAGACGCTACTGCGTAGAATAACGACTGTCATGCGTGCCACGGACTGGAACCTGGCGTCCAACGCATGCACACAACGAACTTTGAAAGCGTGTACTGGCTAACTCAGCATGAGCACGTTTCGCGCCCGTAGCTCAATGGATAGAGCGCTTGCCTCCGGAGCAAGAGGTTGCAGGTTCGACTCCTGCCGGGCGTATTGAATTGGCACCCTTAAGCACAGGTGTTGGTTTTTGGAACGCCTGAAAAAGACGTTTTGGCCGAATGTGAAACTCGGTGTGTTTCAAACTGCCTTGCTTGCTTCTTCGCTCATACAGGCGGCGCAGATTGGCGTTTTGCGCATGGCGTGAACCTCTTACGACTCGTCATACACAATCGATACACTCTGCAAAACAGGGGTATTGATACAGCTCGGGGCTTCGAGCGTGGCCTTGTACTGGATCCAACGATGCACTCCGAGCGATTCAGGAACTCGTGTTTCCTGCGTTTCAAAAAAAGTATTTGGACCCATCTCACCATGCCAGTTCGCCGCGGCCAGATCTACTTTCGTTGTCGCCGTACGAATCTGTAGTTTCACCCGCGTGCGAAACGGAGTTTCAGCCTCCCACAATATTTGTTTTAACATTACTGGTTGGCCAGCATCAAACGCGGCCGACACGTAACCATATTGATCGGAACGATCATAGACGTTACCCACGTCGACGAGTGAAAAATAGTGAACACCGGTCGCAGGTAGCGATGTACGGTGATTCTTATCAAATCCGTCAGCACTGCCCCAATGCACCCACACTGGGCTGCGATGGTTACCAACGTTCGTATGGTTGGCCACGATCAGTTCGGGGTAGCCGTCCTGATTGATATCTGCAGCCAGAACACCACATCCAGAATGGCCTGGGATCTCAGTCCTTCGTTGGGCATGGAATCCGTCGGGGCCATTCCAAAAGAGCCTTCCCGGAAAATCGCGGTGATGCCCGCCAAAGTAGCTGGGAATGAAGATGTCAACGAATCCATCAACGTTGAAATCGGCTGCAACCACATCTGTCGGGCCAATGGTTGGCAGACGAAGCTGACGCTGTTCGGAATATCCGTTTTCGCCTCCCCAAAACACCGAGGCGTCCACGTTGGGGTTCCCGTGCAAGACCATCACTTCGCCTGGCGCTATCGGTTTGTCATAGTCGAGCAGATTGACCACGATCAAGTCGAGAAAGGTATCTCGGTTGAGATCTACTACTTCAGCCATTTGCGCACGTTTTCCGGGTACCGACAACTCCGTTGTGCGGCGTTTGTTAAAACCGCTGGGTCCATTCCAATAGATGACAACCCGACCCAGCATGGGTGCGATGACCTCCAACCACCCGTCGTGATTGAGATCGGCCACTGTTGGCTTCATTTCTCCCGCATCGAATTCAAAGCGGTTCTGTTCGGAGAATCCTGTCTTCTGACCGTAAAAGACCGAATCCTTTAAAAGCAAGTCAAGATATCCGTCTCGGTCCAAATCAGCCGTGCGACCGGTAGGAGCTTCGCCATAGGGTAAGGGGCTTTTGTTCTTTGGATGGAATCCTTGGGGACCGTTCCAATAGATAACGGTGGGACTGCCGAAGTGAGCAAATAAAACATCGACATATCCGTCCGCGTTCAGGTCACTGTTGACGTGACCATCAGCATTGCGGATGGTTGGCAATTCTTGTCGACGCACTGGATCTAACCGCCCGTGTTGGTCACCCCAGTAGATGAACGATTTTGTGGGACCCAGGTCCGCGACGGCAGTTGTCGTTCCGCCTGGGTAGGACACGCCTTCGATCTTGTTGACAAACACGACATCCGTCCGACGATCCCCATTCAGGTCCTCGATCACGATCGCTGAAGCTCCCGAGGTCGGTAATTCGGTCCGATCTTGAGATCGAAAGCCATCTGCAGTTCCCCAATAAATAAACGATTTCGTGTCAAAAAAACCACCGCTGGCGTAGTTGGCAAAGACCAATTCGGAATGGCCATTTTGGTCGAGGTCGGCAATCGCGACGTCGTGTGCCTGATTTGCAGAAATCGAGGTTCGGTGCTTGGAGGAGAATCCATCAGGTCCATTCCAGTAAATTGATGAGTGGGACACTGCACTGTTGGCAAATACCAGGTCCGGACGGTGATCCCCATTCAAATCTCCCGCGTCGACCGCCAAGGCACCTACAGTTGGCAACTCCGTGCGTTCCTTGACCGCAAAACCATTGGGACTTCCCCAATAGATGTACGAATTGACGCGATAAGTTTCGACTCGGTTGCCGCTTGGCGGATCCGGCTTTCCGGCCAGCCGGTACATGTTGGCCAATATCACCTCGACATATCCATCGGCATTGAGATCTGTCACATGGACACCCGAGGTATACATGCCGGGCAGATGCAAAGTGTGGTCGTCCGAAAACCCCCCATGCCCGTTTCCTAGATAAATGACGACGCCACTTTGTGAATCGTCATTTCCTTCATTGGCAAACACGATGTCGAGATGGGAGTCGTGATTCACATCAGAAATCACGACATCAGAGCAATTGATTGTCCTCAGTGCGCTACGTCGGCCGCTGGAATAGTCGTCTTCCGATCCCCAATAGATAAACGACTGTTGAAAATTGTCGACCGTCATGTGGTAATCAACGCCCTTATTGGCAATGACGATGTCGAGATGGCCATCGCCATTCAAATCTGCAATCGCAACTGCATTGGCAGATTTTCCCGGTAAATTGGTGCGCCGAGAAACGTCAAAACCTTGATGGCTGCCCCAACAGATGTATCCATCAAGATCCGTTGTGTTGCCGTCGAATCGATTGACGAGTACCAGATCGACATGCCCGTCGGCGTTTAAGTCTGCGGCAGCTGCACCAATCGCACCATCGGTGGGTATTTCACTGCGACGTTGTGGCACAAAACCGCCTTCATCTGCCCAGTAAATAAACGTTTCGGTCTCTTCATCGTGATCCTGAGCGCAGGCGATTGGCAAATCGAAGTTACCATCGTTGTTCAGGTCCCACAAATTGATCAAACGTACGGTTCCGTCAGCCGTCACGTAGGTATTGACTCCCCCATCCTGCAATTCTCCACCAACAAAGTCGAGAAACGATGAAGTCGTCCATATTTTTTCTGCTGGGTAGACCGTGTTCGTTGCCTGAACAACAAACAGCAACAAGGGAATCGACCGTTTGACAATTAGCTTAAGACTCACGGCGCTAGTTCAGCCCTTTCCAGACCTGTTGCTGCAAAGTTCCCAATGCCTCTTCACGGTGATCCAAGTTTGAGAAGTGAGCATCCACCCGTTCGCGATACCCTTCGTGAATTACCGACCGCTCAGCGTCATTGACGATCCTGTCACATGGTTCTTGCATAGGCTGAAAACACTGAGAAGCTGGTAGCTGACCGGGAACGTCGTCCGTTGAGTGCACGTCCCTCATGAAATCGTCGGTCAAGTCATTTGGGCGGGATGACGAACTGAGGACCGCATATCCCAGCGGACTGAAGTTCGCCACCATCAGGTTCCAATCAAAGATATCAATATCGTCGTCGCCGTCAAAATTGCCCCTCCTCCAGGGACTGACTGAATTGCTGCCCAGCGGGTTAAAATTCTGTACGATCGTATTGGCATCCTTGATATCGACATCACCATCTAGATCCGCATCGCCCATTTTTCGGAACAACACGTTCGTAATCAATTCATGCACGTCCCGTGCATCCAGCCGTTGGTCAGCTACCAGGTCGAACCGAGGATCGACCCGCGCGTTACTGTTGCTCATCTGTTCGTAAAGCGAGTCAATGTCGTCAGCATCGCGAGCTCCGTCACCATTCAAGTCACCACCAAGAATCAACAAACCGTTGTTGATCAGCTCATGTGAAATCGCTCCGTTGAGAACAAGTGTTGCGCCCGACTCGACCGTTAAAGTTCCCACGGTAGCGGTGGAACCAACAACAAACGTTCCCGCATCTACAACGACTCGAGGTACAGTGCCCGTGATCGAGAGCGTACCGCCACCCTGCTTGATCACCGCGCCAGCTGCATTCAGATCGGCATCAATCGTGGTCATTACGCCACTACCGACAGTGATCTGGCCAGTAGCGATGTTTAGTGTTCCACCCCGGAGTACATAGTCTGCATCGATGGTCAGGGCATTGATGGTGCGATCGATGCCAAGATGAATATCGCCGATCGCAGGTGCCACCTGAAGCGTCACATTGTCACCGGGGGCGGTGTTGCTGGGGAGGGTATCGGTGTTGGTGTCGACGGTCCAATTGTTAGGATCCGACCAAGTCAGACCATCGCCTACGTTTCCGGCAGCCTGGTCACCATTCCATTGGGCGTCACGCAGAATATCTGTGGGCATGTCAAAGGCTTCGGTTATGGAGGTTGAATTAGCATTTCCCCCATCAGCAGCGCTAAATCCCATTCCGCGGCGGGCAAATGCGGTCCAGATCGCCAGGTGATTGACTCCTCCCGTCAACGCCACGTCAGCTTGCAGGATCGCATCACGACCATCGAGAAACGTAGGATTGGATGGTTGTAATTTCAACCCATCCATGACTAACTGTAGCGCAAGGTTATTGCCACCATTGCCGCGGTAAAGATCTGCGTCAAAGCCCTGCCCGATGATATTCGCACCATCACCATTGATGAGCAGCCAATTCAGATCCCACAAGACAGATGCCCAGATCTCTCCCGAGTCATGGACTTCGGCACAACCGGAGCTAGAACAGGGTACGTCGGCCTGAGCATCATCGATGTCGTCATACGTTAGTGGATTGACGGCCAAATCAAAGCTATACGGAAAGCGACGGATACCTGCACCGCCCGCTACATGTCCAGACACAAACGCACCAACCGACTTGGTGCCCATTTGGGTATCATTGGCGGTTTGCGTCAACATCAAAGCCCACCAGTCGCTCCATCCCTCGCCCATTCCACCGCTTTGTTCCGATACGAGTGAAGTCGCGCTGGACGGTCCGCCAGTCAATCGGTTCGAAACGCCATGGCCATATTCATGAATGATTATGGAATTGTCCAAAGCACTATCACGCAAACCCGATCCGACAAGATCAACCTGCACCGTGTCGCCTCCCGCGATTGCGTCGCGAATCAAATTTCCGTCTTCGAGGCTAAGCATCACAGAAGCGAGCACGATTCCCGAGTCCTCACCACCCATCGTAACGGTTCCGTCAGACACGTTGTTCGTAACGACCACACCAATCGCCCCAGCATCCTGTGCTTGGTTCACTTTATCAACAAAAAAGCATGTACCTCTTTCGATCAAAGCAATGTTACCGTTAATGGCAGCCGCGTTTGTCAGTGGTGAGCAACCGTCCACAGGACTACTAATGACAATCTGTCCGGAAACTTCTGTGCCATCCAACGTAGGGCCGAAGACTGCAGGGCTAGCCGCATAGGTTCCAGCCAAACCGGCTGGGATGTGGATATCGACAACAGGTGGCGCAAGCCAGTTAAAAAATTCCATTCGCGGCGCAGTACCATCCGGAGTGGAAAAGAATCGAGCGTTGTTAAGTTCTGCGCTGTCTTGAACATCCACCACGACGGCGTCCCCACCCAAACCATTGCCACTGAAATTTGTTGTTTGGAAATTCCCCGCCACTTCATCAAATCCATATTGAAAATGCAAATCGTGCAGCAGATTCGTCCAATAAAACGCGTTGGTCACCGAGGCACCCTGATAAGTCGACGGGTCAGCGGACAAGTCGATCGGAAAGTCGAAGTTCAGGCCCGCTCCACCGTCGGGACGGAATCCCCCAGTGTCATTCCCATCCGTGTCTTCCTGTACAACGGCGTTGTTTCCACGAGTGTCGGTGAATTCACCTACGCCTGGCGAGAGATTTGTGTCGTGCCACCCCAACGGAGAAGCGGTAGGATCATGTGCATCGGTCACCACGGCGCGCGAGCCATCGTCCGGATCGGACAACGGTAATGGATAAACATGGTAGGAAGCATGGTGGCCTCGATCCGAGAGATACAATATTTCTCCCGTGGTCGCACTCACCCCGGCATCGTACCAATGCTGGCCATCCGGTGTTTGTACTTCGAGTTGCCAGGCAAGTTCGACCTGGCCGTCAGGTTGAGGCACATAGAAGAGCTGTGCTGGAATGGGCTCCAGTGACAGGTGGCTTGCAGACAGAACCGTAAGCCGACGACTTTGCGATGCCCTTGCCTGATAGGCCTGTCGGCTGTCAATTGCCTGGTCTGCGCTGTCACTTGGCCAGCCAATCTGATGCATCAAACTCGACAGCGCCTGGACTGCAGATACGGTCGGGGATACCGGTAGCAGTGAACTCGTGGCTGCACTCAGATTGGGCAAAAAGGAACTACCCGCAGAAAGAACATGGCCGTCGGAAAGGAGATTGACGTTGATGCGAGCATGGAACACGTCCAATTCATTGTGCATTTGTTGCAAATAAACGTGCGTCACTCCCGTATGTCCACTCGTATACATATCGGTAACCCGAAAGTCATCTAAATCATGAACGGACAGACCAAAGTTCGCCGCGTGCTTCCTCAGATAGGCCAAAGCCTTATCCAGCGATACTCCCGGTGCGGATTCCATCGCATCCGTTGGCGCTGCCAGATGAAACTGTTGTGGGGGAGTATATATGACAGCCGGAGGCTCGACGTGTGCAATTTCGATCGGTTCGATCGGAGCCGGAGAGGCAGCAAGGAACTCACGTGGTTCGAGTTGTTCCAACACCAACCGTCGTTTGCAATTCGGATGTCGTTCCGTGTCCATATCGCCTCTGTTTTTCGCATTGTCATCGGCCAGTGAGCCCATTGACAAAAGACATAGCCAGTGCCCGCCTTGAATGCATGCCGGCCAGGTTTAAAGCCGGACCCAACTGGATCGGTGCGCGGCTTACTTTTTCCATTCTTGACAGATTTTGAAGAAATCTCAAGAAGATCGTCCATTCCTGAAGATACAACCCGCAAATGAGGAATATTTGACTTTAAAGTCCTTAAACTTGAACCTTTGACGTCGATCGTCCATCGCTTTTGATGCCTACGATGGATCATTTGGCTTGACGATCTGTCACCCCGTTTTACCAGGCACATTGGCTCGATATAGATGATACGATTTCCTCTGATCCCTAGTTTTTTATGCGTGTGTTTTGGTGAACCGGGAATGGTTGCGACAGAGAACGAATAAGACCGGAATGTGCTCGTGTCGACCCCTGAACACAAATCATTAACGGAGACTCTGGTTCAGAGTTCTTGATCTCCAAAGAGAACGCCAGCCGAATGCACCTCCAACCACAGTAGATCCTGTGTGGCACTTCGTTTCGACCATCAACCTCTCATCTGGGAGTGCAAAGAAAAGCAAACGCGGAATTGGCCTAGCGCCCTGCCGTTATGTAATGACATGACGGCGAAAAGAGTCCTACAACGTTCTACTTTTTCGCGATGATAATTGCCCTAGATTACCATTGCCACTCACCCAAAACGACTTTTGTATCGATCGTTTCCGCCCCACGAAGCACTTTGATGGGAACACGGTCTCCAGGCGAATTTTTTCCGATAAGCTTCCGCAGAACGTCGAAGTTCTGTACAGGTTCACCATCATACATAACGATGATGTCGCTCTTTCGTAAACCGGCACTCGCGGCTCCCGACTTAGGCTGAACACCAACAATAGTGCACTTGTCGACTTCATTGTGACATTGCACACCCAATAGCGCTCCACCAGGACGATAGTCGACAACCAGTCCTTTGTTCATTTCGGCCAGGCGCTCAGCTCCTTCTGGCGAAATCTGCGTACCATACAACTGGATCACACGCACTCCCTGGAAAGCAGCCAAATTCTCGATGCACGTGTCTGACAGCTCGGAATACCAGATTTCCAATTGGATGGGGGCCAGTTGCTGGATGTGAGAAAGACCATCGTCGGTGATCGATGTGTGCTTCAAGCGCAAACGCCCAAGGTTTTTCATGGTACTCACGACTTCCAACCAGTCATCCTGGACCTGACTGCCGGCAAGCCTTAGTTCACTGAGACTGGTGAACCACTCTAAATGTTTTAAGTCGTTTAAATTCCCTTTCCAACGATTACTGATTTCGACGGAATTGATTGTTTCAATTTGTTGGCCGCCGGTCGCCAACACGGACAGGTTGACGTCGGCCCCCAGTCGCTGCAATTGGTCTAGCGCTCGCCCCTGAAAGAAGGACGCCAGTTGTTCCAGTGAACGTTTGGCCGAACGATGCGCAGACGAATTGCCATCCTGGGCCAACTGCTTGAGTGCATCGTGGGCTGAGATTTCTGTTTCTAGCTCAGACGAGAGTGCCAATTGCTGCAACACGAAGACAACGCGTGTGGCAACTTCCAGATTGTCCTCATCCGCCGCTTCTAATACGGCCGGGATCACTCTTCCACCTGCGGCAACCAGTCGTTCGGTAGCGCGTTCGCGTTCGGCATACAGGTCCGCGTCAAGCGCCTGAATCCACGTGCCGATCTCTTTGTCCGAAATCTCCTTGCTTTGCGGAATGGTATTGTCCGCCTGTGTTACGTCGGCTTGGCCAAGTAGAATCGTTACACTGATCAATGTGAGTGTGGTCATCGGATGTGTCACCACTAACGGATGCGATTAGACCATGGTTATATTACGGATAGATTACCGGCAGGCTGAAAATTGCCCGGCACCTGTCCATTATTTTCTCGATTGCTGGCTTGGAATTCCAGTCCGAAAGTGAAGATGGAACTTGATCAATACGAATTACTTGACTTTGGTAACGGCCGTAAGCTCGAGCGAATAGGTGGTTTTGTGCTGGATCGCCCAGCACCAGGCACGGATGATGTCAAACCAACCGACCCCAGCTTGTGGGCCACGGCAGATGCTGTTTTTTCTCGTAAAAAGTCACAACAAGGGGAATGGAAAAGCCACCACGAGTCAATCCGGTGGCCAAAAGATTGGGCCGTTTCGTGCGGATCGGTGAGGTTCACTTTGAAGCCGACGGACGTGGGGCACATTGGCCTATTTCCTGAACAAGCGAGGAATTGGGATTGGATCGGCCGTCAACTTCAACGGGCAAGCGGTCAAATCACTTCGGAAACAAGAGTGAAAGTGCTGAATCTATTCGCCTACACAGGCGGCTCAACGTTGGCGGCGGCGGCGGCAGGGGCCGAAGTGGTTCACGTTGATTCGGCTCGCAACACGGTTGCCTGGGCGAAGCGAAATGCGGCCAGCTCTGGATTAGACCAAGCTCCCATCCGCTGGATCACCGAAGACGCCATGAAATTCGTGCAGCGCGAGTTGAAGCGGCAAAACGACTATCATGCGGTGATCCTGGATCCACCCAGTTACGGCCACGGGCCTCATGCCGAAACCTGGAAGCTCAACCGAGATTTACACCGATTGCTGCAAGCCTGCGGAACATTGACAGAAAAACAAAGATGTTTTTTCCTGTTGACGTGCCATTCAACTGGCCTGGGAGCCGCCGAAGTCGAGGCGATTCTTGCCGATGCTGTTTTCGGGCATTGCCAATCTGGAGTTCGGGCACAACAACTATACTTAGAGACGAGCGACGGACGTCGGTTGCCGAGCGGCATCGTAGCTCGTTGGCCACAAAGATGACATCATGACGAAAATCATCACCAGCCACCGAAATCCTCATGTGACCGAGGCCGCTCGGCTGCGCGAGCGTCGTGGGCGTGAGGAACAAGGTCGGATCATTGTTGACGGTGCGCGAGAAATTCTGCGAGGCTTAAAGGGTGGGCTCGAATTTGTCGAAGTCTTTTTCTGTGCTGAATTATGCACCAACGATGAGACTCATTTAGCCATCAGCGCACTGTCCACATCGCCTGCTTCGATTCTTTCTGTTTCGTCCGAAGTCTTTAGTCGTATCGCTTTTGGACAACGGGCAGAGGGCATCGTTGGCATCGCCAAAAAGCCTGTTTGTGAGCTCTGTGATCTGCAATTGCCAGACAACCCTGTGGTTTTGATTTTGGAAGCAATCGAGAAGCCTGGGAACATCGGTGCTGTAGTGCGCAGCGCAGATGGTGCGGGCGCTGCGGCTGTGATTGTGACGGATCTTCAAACCGACCTGTACAATCCCAATGCGATTCGAGCCAGTTTGGGAACAGTGTTTACCGTTTCAGTGTGTGCCGCATCCAGTGAAGAGACTCTAGAGTGGTTACGCCGTCGCCAATTGCGCACGTTCGCTGCACGGGTGGATGGAGCACGGTCGTATTCCGAGGAAGATTACTCGGGGCCTACCGCTATTGTCTTGGGAAGTGAAGCGGATGGTCTGAGCGATACATGGCAGGGCGAGGACATTCAGCCGATTCGCCTCCCGATGTGTGGTGCTGCCGACAGCCTGAACGTGTCGGCTACCGCCGCAGTATTGCTGTATGAGACTCTGCGGCAACGAAGCTCACGATGATGAGACGTGAAAGCAGGGCGACCGTCTCAACCGCCCGACTTGGCCCCCGTTTGTAACCGGGCTGCCATCAGAGTGTTCTGTAGCAACATGGCACGCGTGAGTGGACCCACGCCTCCAGGAACAGGAGTGATATTGGCTGCGATCTCCGCGACGTTGTCAAAGTCGACATCTCCACACAAGCCGTCGTCAGTACGATTGATCCCAACGTCAATGACTGTCGCGCCTGGTCGCACCATGTCAGCCGTGATGTGACGAGGCCTGCCGATGGCGGCGACCAGGATGTCCGCCTGACGGGTCAGTTCTGTGAGATTTTCAGAGCGGCTATGACAAATGGTCACGGTCGCATTGGCCGCTGCAGGACCACAGGTCGAATCACGCTGCATCAACATCAGGGCCAACGGCTTACCCACAATATCACTCCGTCCCACAATCACGACATGTTTGCCGCTGACCGGAATACCCGTGCGGTGCAATAACTGCTGAACCCCGTGAGGTGTACAGGGCAAGAAATGAGCTCGTCCTTGTGAAAGCCGTCCGACATTTTCCGGATGAAAAGCGTCGACATCTTTTTGCGCGTGCACCCGATCGAGAATAGAAGTCTCATCCAGCTGCTGCGGAAGAGGCAGCTGTACCAAGATGCCATGGACATTTTGCGCCTCATTGAGCTGATCAACGAGACTGGTCAATTCGTGCATGGATGTGTCAGGGGATAATGTGTGCAACTGGCTCTGGATACCCACACGTTCGCAATCTCGACGTTTGTTCCGCACATAGACTTGGCTTGCGGGGTCTTCTCCAACCAAGACTGCAGCCAAACAGGGCTGGATCCCTGTCGAGGAAACAAACGCCTCGACTTCCTCGCGAGTCTCATCCTGGATGTCTCGGGCGATTTTCTTTCCGTCAAGAATGTTGGCCATCAGTGCGTACCCGTACCTGTTACTATCCGTTAAACGAAGCTGGCATACTCTGTGAGCCTCAACCGTTACGCTGTCGACACTTCAGCAAGGTCGAAGGGTTGATCAGAGATGACATCAATGCTGAAGCGACAACGAGGATCATCGGATCGTCGATTGAATTGAAACTGATCGTGACCTAGAGTCTGAGACACGAATGCTTTCAGTTCTGGCTGGAGGGCTTGGAACGTTTCGTCAGTGTTTGGAGCCAGAGCTCGATCGTTGACAATGATTTCGAACTGCTGCCGGCTGAATTGCAGCGTGTTATCCCCTAGTTCTGTTTCCAGCTGGTGGCAAGCCGCAGCTGCAGACCGGAAAGCCTGCTGCAACCGCTTCAAATTACTACCATCCATCACGTCCTTGCGATTGTAAAGTAATCCGTACCGCCCACCTTGTTGGTCCAAGGCGTAATCTGCTTCATGGCCAACTAAAAGTACTCCTGGACCGTCTGGAACATGCTGGTAATCCGCGACATCAATGAGCAGCTCTTCACAACATTGTTCCGCGACCCAACGATGAAAGACTTCAATCAACTGCTCCATGCCGATTCCTAGTTGGTCGACCAGGATTTTTACATTAACGTGCTGTAGTTCCATGCTCTTGCGGGTGGTTGTTAAAGATTTTTACTTCTAGTCATGCTACCGGTTCTGAGCGAAGCCGGTTATAGCAGGTATGAACCGCTTCAATAAACAATTGTGATTCCTCAATCAGATGGTGTGCGGATTCGGCAGAGTATTCGACAGGCGCGGCACTTGAGCGTTCGTGTGCTTCGAATAGATAATTGGCAAATTTGGGGCCTGCAAACGGATCGAGAAATACCTCGGTGTCAAAATACCGTTCCTTGAATTCCTCAACAACTTCGTCCGCATCATTGGTCACATCGTCGTACTGGATGAGAACGAGGGCGCGTGCTGCACGGATCATCGCCGCATAAGCGTCTTCACCTGCCTTCTGTGCGTTGCCACCGTCCAACAGGATCTGAGCACCAAAGACCATGCGTTCGGCGCCAGTGGTTTCAAATTCATATTGGGTGACCACTTCGCCGGCACATTCACCCTTGCCGATGTCACCAATACTATATTGTCGCGGATCTCCCCAATCAGCATAGAAATTGGGGTCTTTTTCGTGTTCTGGAATGTCCTGAGTCAAATCATCGAGCGCCTGACGAATCTTGGCTTTGCCGATGCGCCCTACGAAATTGGTAAACCGTTCGCCTGAGGTACGCTCACGTAAATAAATATCCGTGATCCTCTCGAGCGCGTCTGGGATTCGCTTAGAAGGAATCGCCACAATTGGCAACCCGTACGACGCTGCGTTCTCTTCCCATTGTCCACCCAGGACAACCTGGAAGTGAGGAATTTTGTAACCATTGATAGTACGATTGGCGCCATAGAAACCAATATCGCAAACGTGATGCTGTCCACAGCTGTTAAAACAACCTGAAATTTTGATATGCAGATTACGAATGGCTTCGTCAAGCTCCACACCCTTGCGATCGAGGCGGTTTCTTAGTTCGGCGGCCAAACCGCGCGATGAGGAGATACCCAACTTACATGTGTCCGTCCCAGGGCAAGTGACGATGTCGGTAATGCTGCTCGCGCCCGGTTCGTGAAGTCCAACACGTTCTAACGCCTTGTAAAGTGCGGGAACATCACTTTGGCTGACCCAGCGAATGACAAAGTTCTGTTCGACAGTAGCTCGGACAGTACCATTGGTGAATTCGCGCACGATATCAGCCAGTGCACGCAACTGATCAGAGGACAGGTCGCCCAACGGTAAAGCGACCGTCGCCGTCACATAACCTGCCTGGCGCTGCGGTCGCAGGTTGGCGGCAATCCATTGGTTGTATCGTACATCTCCATTTGGCTCGGGCAATTCACCAGGCGGCTTCAGCGGGGTTTCTTCATCCCGGTCGACATCAGCCAAATACTCGGTCCAGGCCGGATCGTGCGGAAGTTTTGGACGCTCTTCCAACACCATTTCACGGAACTTTTCCATGCCGACTTTCTCGATGAGGAACTTGATCCTGGCCCGACTGCGCATTTTCTTTTCGCCATGCTTGCCGAAGACACGACAAATGGCTTGAGATAGCGGCAAAATTTCTTCCGGTGAGACAAATTCATCGAACACTTTAGCCTGGCGAGGAACAGCACCTAACCCGCCTCCGACCCATACTTGAAATCCACGTTGCGACTCACCATCGACTTCTCGGACGACCGCCGTGAATCCCAGATCGTGCATGGCGGTCAGGCCACAAGAGTGCTGGGCACAACCGCTAAACGTAGGTTTGAATTTGCGTCCAAAATTCTGCGCATCGGGATGACCCAACAAGAATTGAGCGAGAGCTCGCGAATAGGGAGTAACGTCAAAGGCTTCGTCCTGGCAGATTCCGGCAAAAGGACATCCCGTGACATTACGGACCGAGTTACCACAGGCTTCGCGTGTGGTAATACCGACGGTGGCTAAGCGTCGCATCAGCGTGGGCGTGTTACCGATATGGACATAGTGCAGCTGAATGTCTTGTCGCGTAGTTACGTGAGCAATGCAATCAGAATATTCCTCGGCGAGCTCAGCCAAGACTTCCAATTGTTCTGGATTCAACCCACCGTAGGGGATCTTAATCCGCTGCATCCCGGGGGCATCCCAGACGGTATTAGGTCCTTTGGTGTGCTTATCGGCGTCGTATTCCAGCTGGCGAGACTCATTGCCGTCATGCCGCTGGCCATTGTCGTACCGCTGTCCATAGACACCACGGCGCAGCCGGGTTTCGGCAAACACCTTTTCGTCAACCTTGTCCTGACTTCTTAGCGAGATTTCTTGCTCGAATGTGTCGACTTCATCAGCAAGTTGACTTGGAAGATCACCCGACAACCTCTCTTTCCAAAGTTCATGGCTGGCCTTCATTACATAATCTCCCGGTGTCGATGCTGAGGAATCTTAGCCCCCGTGCTAATGGAGTACCCCGGCACATAGATCGGGCCGGTGCACCCAATGGGCAACTTACCAGAAGCATCCGGCCAAGGCAATTGCGTCCAGTTCCAAGGTCCCCAACACTTAGAGCCAGCTGGCTTAATCGGTTCAAACAAGGGTCCTTTGGCGAGAGGTTATCAGCGACATTGGTAGGCTGGCTCAGTATCTGGTATATTCGCCAATTATGGCAGATGATCACACCTTTCGCGTTTACGACTCGATCCTCGGTTTACTCTCTAACGAGGACAATCCAACTCCATTAGTTCGGCTGAATAAAGTGGTGCCGTTTGAGCACGCCCAAATTTACGCCAAGCTAGAATGGTTCAATCCCTTTGGCGCGGTGAAAGATCGAGTGGCTGCAAACCTCATTCGGGATGCAGAAGAACGGGGTGTTCTTCAGCCCGGAAAGAACCTGGTGGAAGCGACATCAGGAAATACCGGCTTGGGCATGGCCATGATTGCCAACCAGCGTGGTTACGGAATACAAACGCCACTCTCGATGGGCATCCCTTTGGAAAAACGAACCGTCCTCAGGTTCTTTGGGAGTGACGTTGTCGAACTGGATGACTCACTGTGCCCAGCACCTGGAGCCCCTGAAGGCGCCATCGCTAAGGCTCACGATAAAGCAAAATCAGATCCCGATTTTGAAATCCTGGATCAATATGTCAACGAAGCAAACCCGGGAGCTCATTACCGGACCACCGGCCCCGAGATCTGGCGCCAAACTCAACAAAAGGTCACCCATTTCGTGGCTGGTTTGGGTACGTGTGGCACGATTACTGGAACAGGACGCTTTCTCAAAGAACAAAACAGCCAGGTTCAGGTATTGGGAGTCTGTCCTGAGGAAGGACACGATATTCCCGGAGTCCGCAGTCAGCGCCAGCTGCAACAGACGAAATTGTATCGCCCCGAAGAATACGACCAAGAAACTGAAGTCACTAACCGAGACGCATACGACATGTGCTACCGCTTAATCCGCGAGGAAAGCATTATCGCAGGTCCCAGCTCGGGCATGGCACTTGTCGGCGCCCTGCGGATGGTTCCCGACGAACCGGGCAATCTGGTGGTGGTAGTTTTTCCCGACGACATCTTCAAGTACGCCTCGTCAATCGTGCGACACTTCCCTAATTTCGCACCTCCTCAGGTAGAAACAGCAGAAACCGTTAGTAAAAACGATACTTTTGTCGCCGAATTGATGGAGAACCTCAAAAACAAATACGATTCCGTCAAGGCGACTGACTTGCAAGCACAACTACAAACCGCAGACAAACCGACCGTGATCGACATCCGCAACGGGGAAATGTTTGGCGACATGCACATTGCCGGTTCCGTCAACATTCCCGAAGAGGAACTGCCCGAACGCCTAGCAGAACTGCCCAAGGATCGAGAGGCGCCATTAGTAATGGTCTGCAATATCGGTAAATTCTCTAAACGTTCTGTGCTCTATCTGAAGTCTTTGGGCTATCGGAATGTCCGTAGCATGAAAGGCGGACTGAATGAGTGGGTGCGCAAAGGACATTCCACCGAATCCACGCAAGTCAGTGCTCCATAATCATCTAAGCAGTCAGTCTGAGCACTTGTTCGGTCCGCCCGATATTTCCTCTATGGATGTTAAGTCTCCATTTAAGTTTAGATGTTGCGCTATGCTGTAACCTGCCCTACGTTGAAACCGGTAGCCCGCAAACAGGCACTATCCGCGCGACACCAAAGGTGAGGGAGGATTTGCCAGGACAGCATCTGCTGGTTCCTCCTGCAAGGGAGCCACTAACTCACCCCGCAACACGGACACCTCGCCTGGAGCTTCAATGCCCAGTTTGACACGGTTGCCGCGAATCCGCACCACCGTGATGCGAATCTCATCACCAATATGAATTGATTGGTCCGCTTTGCGACTCAGCACTAACATGATGCACCTCTTCCTTGAAAAAATGATGACAACTGCTGGTACCACTTCAAAATCGGATAGCCAACCCCTTGCATGTGACCTCTCGCATGGTACCACTTGTCTACAAACTCAGCATGGCGGATCGCCGCGACTCAGATCAAATGCGGCAAGCCGCAGAGAGTGACTTGGGGACCCAGGAAGTATGCACAAACGATGCAGCTCGAAGCACTATTAGCGAACCACGTTTTTCAGCCAGCACGCTTCTACCTAGCAGCTGGTCGTCAGTTGCGCGTTGAGCATGTTCGTGAAGATACGTGTTTCTGGGAAGTCTTTCACGGCCATCTATTGGATGCAACGCAAACGCGCGAAACAAAAACATTTCAAACTTGGAATGTGTTCGTAGATAGCCCCGGTACCGAATCTTCATCTCCAGTTTTGGCGTTCAAGTGGGATGCAAAAAAAGGACGCATCTATGTGGTTCGCTACATTCTTTCCCATGCATGGGAATCGTATGAAAGCCAACCTCGTGTGATTGAATCACGACAGGTGCAAAAATGGTTGGCCGAACTCGTGGCGAGCGTCCATTTGCGAGACAATTGGACGGAGTCCTCCGTATCAGGACTGTTGTCGGAGTCGGTGACGCGGGCAGTCATTGGTGGTAGCCGCCTACCGATTACGTCGTGGGAGTCGCCACTACCTGGATTCACCTTTGGGGAACTTTCCTACTTCCCCATAACGTGCCAGGGGAACCAGTCCTTGAGCGACCCGGCGGAGGTGATTGAGAAATGGTGGGGTATCACCGAAAAGCATTCGACGAAAACCGATTCTAGTGGGGATGCCCACACGCAAAGCCTTGTACTCGAAACGGTGCTTCGTTCTGCGGACGCTTCACACATGCAACTCTTTTCACATCAGCTACACCAACGTTGGCTCGCCCGAGGTCGCACCTCGTCCAATCTAATACAGGTTGTGAAAACACTGTTCCACCGTCTGTCACTATCACCGTACACCCAGCTTGTCGACAACTTGACGAACCTGCTGCGCAACTGGGCAAAACCCGACTTACTCGGTCCGGCCGCCGTTGTGGATCTACTCAGCTATATCCTGCGACATCTGGTGCGACACCTTAACGCGTATGACTTAAAGGTATTCCATCATTTCGGAGCCAATTATCCCGACGCCTTGTTTCTCGATGCAGTATTGTGCGATTACCTAGATTTGATTCAACAATATTCCAATTTATTCCTCGCCGAACCAGGAGAATCAGCAAGTCTTGGGGCAATACGTCAACGCCGCCGGGCCTTACGGCAAGCCTGGCAATGTCGCTCCCAATATGAAGGGCACCTGGTCCCAGATCGCCCCACTTCCCCTGGCGAGAATCAACGCGTCACACCGGATGGGTTTGCCCCCGTCCCCGATGATCAGCTCGTCGATCCGCGAATGCGACACCTGCGATTGTACGAACATACCCCAACCGATCGGCTAATAACCTCCGCAGCTGCTACCGTATTGGAGCTGAGCTTGTCCGACCTGGCCGAAATGGAGGAGAGGCGTGAGCTGGGGATGGCTCTTTTTTTGGACCGGCCATTCGGCGCCGGGAAACTACATGGTGAATTAGACCGCACCACGCTTTTGTCTTACACCGCGTTTAGTGAAAGTATCGCTCGCGAACGCTGGGAATGGATTCGTGAGCAACATGCCGATCTGGTGCACTCGGGCAAATCTGCCACCAGTGATAATTGGAACTTTACACATCAAGGGTTTTCCGCGTCGCAGCTGGGCCAAACTACTCGGCGTGGCGTTGTAGCTCTCGAAGACGCGGTGCAAGCTGCTGATGACTTTGTGTTTTTAAGAACGACTCACAGTTCGATTCAGGAATTGTTGATCCACTATGATTTCTCGCCTCTAGCTCCTGTGCTGCCTCAAGGATCCGATCCGCTGCTGCTGATTCGCACGACACCGGTCAGCAACTTGGACCGTTTGGAGCTGGTAGCATGGGGCAAGGACCAGAAGCCGCTCTTTCAACTAGAGGCACCATTCGATTCCATGGATGAGCCACCGTATGTCGAAGTGGCAGGTATCGAATACTTACAAGGTCTTCGAGCGAGCCACGTGACTCCGCAAACAGGGACATCAGCGAAGTCTTCAATGCACGAAGTAACAGGCAGTGCAATTCGGCCTCGACTACCGCTTGGATAAAACAACACTTGGCGGACAACTCTTTACTTCACCCACGGATCTGTTGATCCAATCGCTCGTGGACATTACACAACTAGTTCGACGTTTCGTTGACATCCATGGAGCCCCACGAGCAGAGGTCTGTTGATTTAATCGCAGGGAAGCTTCTAATCTGCTATCTGGTAAACCTGGCGTGACGAGCAGATTCCATCTAAGGTGCCATGAACAGATGAAATCTATCCGGTGTCCACGGATGCCTAAATCAGTCACCCTTTTAACTCATGGATGAACAGGCCCCCAACAGAAGCGGGTCTGCCTAGCTGGAGTATCTCAGAACTGCTCTACCAAATTGCCTTGGTCGTCAAACGAGATCGGCCGCAAGTCGGTGAGGATTTCCAGGTCCTCACGAGCTTGAGCCTCTTCGAAGAAAGGCGCAGAGCATTCGACTTCAGTAATTTTTTTTGTATTCTTGATCCACAATAATTTCGCGTCAGCAGGATCCGTCATGCCGATTTGGGAGAGCGCTGTGTCTAGGGTTGCTTGGTCGGTGTCACGGTGCATAGGCAATCGACCTGCCGTGATGTGTCCCCCGGTCAGGCAGTTGATCCAAGTGGTTTCCAGGTCGATTTGATCCATCACACGCCGTGTAACGATATCAATCATCCCAATGCCACAAGCGTTCCCATGGGTCGCTTTAGAAAGTCGTCGGACCATCATGCACCGAACTTCTGGATGTGGCCAGCCGTCATCTTCTTCTTTGCGACCTGCCACATTCGTGTCAAAACCAGTACCACTGATTTCCTTGCCGATTTCGTCCATGAGAAGCACGTCCATTTGAGAAAATGGCAGCTTTGGCATCCACTGTCGCGCCAACTGCAAGAGTTCTTTTTCCCGCTTTTGAAAATCGGACGGTGCTACGAATTCTACGCTTGCTGTTTCATCAAATGCGTTTTCGACAATGGCCAATCCGCCGAGGATGTTGCAGTTGGCCAGAACCTCACCAGCCACGCTGCGAATAATTTGGCCAAACGCCAAATCCATAATTGCCGAGTGGTAGATCGTAGCCCCGGCATGTTTTCCCAATCCGATCAGTAGCATTTTCATCAACCCACTTTCGATTTCACCAGCGAAACGAGAGTGAGGCTTGATGCGGTTACAGACCAGCACATGATCGGCTTCGAAGGCCAGTTTGTCGAAGTGAACGTCAAAACCCTCTGCGGCGCTGCAGACGACGACGGTTTCCATACTGGAGCGGATTGGACAGCCGCAGTATTCTTCGGTAATACCGTATGATTCAACAATACGACGTTGACCTTCAGCTGTTCCACCTCCATGGCTACCCATGGCCGGGACGATAAACGGTTCGGCCCCCATCTCTTTGAGGGACGCGATCGCTTGCCGGGTGATCGGGGCGATGTTCGCGATGCCACGACTGCCAACCGTCACGGCGACGGACTGACCGGCATGCAACTTTCCACTGGTGGCCAACGGACGCAGTTGGTCCGCCACGGCGATTTCCACATCGTCCAGGACCGGACGTTCAAAGTGTTGTTGCACGCGAAAAGTAGATGGGTATTGCACGGTCTGGTTGGCCTTCTATTTTTACGACTGAAGCTCAATCGGGATTAGATCAATCTTGGCAGCCAGAATGAAATCATTCTCACTGAGCCCACCAATGGCATGGGTCCACAGTTCGACTGAAACGTTTCGATAACCGGCGATGTGCAAATCGGGATGATGACCATCGTCTTCGGCTACTTCCGCCACCCGATGAAAGAAATCCATGCCAGCCATGAAATGCTTGACGATCCAGTCCTTGCGGATGCGCTGCCCTTCGTGCGTTAAGTACCAGCCATTTAAGTTGCTGAGCTGCTGTTCTGATTCTTCCAGCGTACAGGGATCCACGCCGCCTTCGCACGGCTTACACTTCTTTGCCACAAGTTGTTCGGTGTTTTGGATTTCCATGCTTTAGCTCCTGAAAAACAATAAAGACAATCCAGTATTGTACGCAAAATACACGCTTCGTGAAACGATCTTGGCGTTAGTTCTGTGAGGTAGCGTCGAGCCCCAATTGGCCAGAAATCTCGGTCATGGCCAAGATCACCGTTTGGATGTGCTCGTTGAGATCGACTCCCAAATCGGCGGCACCGTTGAGGATGTCATCTCGATTGACCGCAGCCGCAAAAGACTTTTGTTTCATCTTTTTGCGCACACTTTTGGGCTTCATCCCATGAATTTTTTCTGGACGAACGACAGCACATGCAGAAATGAATCCGGCCAATTCGTCACAGGCATACAGCGTCTTGTCCATGCGTGAAACGCGTGGACAATCCTCAAGATAGTCAGCGTGCGACTTGATGGCATAGATTACATCATCAGGATAGCCACGCTCTAGCAGAATCTCCGATCCTTTCAGTGGATGATGGGGGGGATCTGGCCAGCGCTCGTAGTCAAAGTCATGCAACAACCCAACAATTCCCCACTTGTGTGCATCTTCCTCAAAAATCTTAGCGTACGCCACCATGGCGGCTTCGACAGCCAGCATATGGCAGCGCAAACTTTCACTCTGAATGTACTCGCACACCAGATCCCAAGCTTCGTCTCGTGATAGATTCATGGTAATTTGCGGTTGGAACAAGTCGTCTGACCCCAGTCAATGTAATGCAAAAGATTTTGTATGTCACGCACGTGATCCGCCTGTGACGATATGTCGCGGAACGGCGCATGGTTTCTTAGCGAATAAGAGAACATCCACGAAGAACTTGTCACGGTCGTCGATAGATGCCAAGAAAGATCTCGACCGCCAAGACGATCCTTACGGACTTGTCCCGTGATGGAATGAATATCGCAGGTACCGACATTTGTAGGAGGCGCAGCATGACGGTGCCTTATCTGACGAAGTGCAAATCAACCATTCGCTCACTTCGACTCACCCATAGGATGGGACCCAAGCGCTTACAGGACTGCGAGCTAGTATTCGAATCCCTCTTCAGATACTCCAAGGCTGGAAGCGCTCACGTGGCCACAGCCGGAACCTGTTCGACCGGAGTGTTAGGCGAGAGCTGACATTGCCTCAGCCACGGGAAGAATTTTTTAACGGAAACGGAAGAGGGCTATGTTTTTGCCTTTTGACGAGCTTCCCGCAGTCCGCGACTGAGAATATCTCGCAGGAGTGGCGAGAAATCTTCGTATTTATACTGGTCGGGTGGGCCTGGCGAGTACTGGTAGATCGCATCACGAGGTTTGGCACCAAGCGAAATCAACGTCGAGCTGACCGTGCCTTTTTCCTTGCCCCGCAAGATGATGCTAGGCCGGCCTGGTGGTGACGGGCTACGAGCAAAGACTTTGCTGGCCACCGCCAAAAATTTGACTGGTGAATCGAGTTGCTGCAACGTGAGCAGCCTTTGTGCCATCTGAACACGTTCATCGCGTGGATCGTTCACATTATTGTTTGAAATAATGCTCAACCCCTCTTGCAGGTCGACGATTTCCAGATGATCGCCACCGTGTACGACGTGTCCGCTTTTCGCATCGGCAGCGACGAAATTCACACCGTCATACTGCCCTGCAGATAACTCCTCAAACGCCAGATGAGCCGCTTCGTGAGCAGAACTGCATTTCAGCAGCTCACGGCACAAAACGCCCCTAGACAGGGGGGCCTGAGGTGGAAATGTTTTTCGTCGATTGCACGCGGCGACCAACATTCCATGCTGATTGACCCCGAGCCAAGTACCGCCTGCCACTAAATCGATTCCGCCTAAAACTCGTGGTTTTCCAGACTGAATCGCTGGAGCCTGAGATTTACGGTCGTAATACTCTTCTCGATTAGCGGCAATTAAGACAGGGGCTTCGGGGACTAATTGATACTGAATCGCCAATAGGCACATAGATTGGTTCTCTCGTGTGAAAAATGCTGCCAGGCAAGTTGCCCATCTGCTCTTCGAATGTATAAATTCAGCGAACGAGCCGACACCCCCAAATGGGCTATTCGACACCTTTTTTTTGGAGGGGGATGGGAAACCCTGGCAATTAAGCTGACTTGCGGGGCAGCCCCGTAATTCCTAACTTGTTTGATGCATAAAGTTTGCCAAGAGGGCTGACGAAATGTTTGGCAAAACATGCCGTTATTCTCTTGAGTGAAGTGGCACTCCAAGTACGATCACTGACTTAATGGGACTTCCGCTGTCCCACATGAATCCCATTTAGCCACTTAAGGTCGAGTCAACCTTGTTCCGCGAAAGTAGCCGTATGACAACAAAAGTACAAAAACTTCCCGAACGCAGCGAAGTGGCTGCGGCAGACACCTGGGATCTGTCTAGTTTGTATCCGAACGAGGACGCCTGGGAGGCTGATTTTCAACGTTGGGAATCACAGATCGAGGAATACTCACAGTTTCAGGGCCAGTTGTCGCAGAGTGCCGAGCGGTTGGCTGATTGTTTGCGATTTGATTCGGCCGTCGATCGCTTAAGTGAAAGATTGGCATACTATGCATTTTTGAAAACGACCGAAGACCAAGGAAACAGTACGTACCAACGTATGCAGGGGCGTTTTACCAATATGGCAACAAAGGCGGCCGAGGCAGCCAGCTATATTCGTCCCGAGATCATCGCCATTCCCACGGAGACCATTCGCACATTCTTGGAAGACGACTTGCTACAGCCCTATCGTTTATTGATCGAAAGGTTGCTGCGATTCCAGCCCCATACGTTGAGCGAGTGCGAGGAACGCTTGCTAGCGATGCAAGGAGAAATGGGCCAAACAGCAGGGAAGGTGTTTGAGCAGCTGCACAACGTGGACTTAAAGTTCGGTGAGATCACCAACGAGCAAGGAGAACGAATCGAACTCAGCAATGCCACCTTCATGCAACTGTTGAACTCACCCGATCCAACCGTCCGTCGCACGGCGTTTCACCAATACTACGAAGAATTTACGGCTCACGAGAACACCTTGGCCGCGGCCCTGCAAGGCTCGATTCAAAAGGACGTGTACCATGCCAAAGTTCGTGGGTACGAGAGCGCCTTACAGGCAGCCTTGTTTCCGGACAACGTACCTCAATCAGTATACGAACAACTGATCGCAGCCGTGCGACAGAATCTGCCAACCGTACACCGCTACTACGAAGTACGTCGCCAGAAAATGGGATTGGACGAGATTCATCACTACGACACGTACGTACCGATTTTATCGGACCTGGAAATCGAACGCACTTGGGACGAAGCTGTCCAATTGACAATCAACTCGTTAGCTCCCTTGGGAGATGAATATTGCCAGGTACTTACTCAAGGACTGAAGGGGCGTTGGTGCGATCGGTATCCTAACGTCGGCAAGCAGGCAGGTGCGTTTAGTGCAGGTTCGTACGACGGCGACCCGTACATCATGATGAACTATAAGCCGACGGTGTTTAACGATGTCTTCACGTTAACACATGAAGCGGGACACTCCATGCACTCGCATTTGTCGTCACAGTGCCAACCATACGAATACTACAACTACACCATTTTCGTCGCAGAAGTCGCCAGTACTTTTAACGAAGAACTGCTCGGCCACTATTTATTAGAAAAAGCCGACGATACTAACCAGCGAGCCTATTTGATCAATCGCGCCATTGATGATATCCGCGGTACGATCATCCGGCAAACCATGTTTGCAGAATTTGAGAAACTCTCACATGAAATGGTCGAGTCGGGTGAGCCATTGACTGTGGAGGCGCTGCGACACATGTACGGAGGCTTACTGCACGATTACTTCGGACCAGATTTCCAGATTGATAATGAGCTGGAACTGGAATGCTTGCGGATCCCCCACTTCTACCGCGCGTTCTACGTCTACAAGTACGCCACGGGAATGTCGGCGGCCATCGCACTAAGCCAGCGCGTGCTCCAGGGAGGCTCGGCCGAACTCGAAGATTATTTGAACTTCTTGCGGTCCGGTTGCGCTCAAGATCCACTCGACCTGCTACGCGATGCGGGCGTAGACATGGAAAGTCCTGAACCGGTCCAGACAGCACTGGGGAAGTTCGAGCAACTGGTCAATGAGCTTGACGAGCTACTGTAGCTGAAGTTACTAGGTGATTCTGGCTCTGCACGAAAAAACCAAATAAGCCGCACCGCAGTCATTCATCCTTTGCCGAGTAGCGCAAACCGTCGAGTTCAAAATGCCCGCCATTGTCATCCTGAGTTTAGCCAAGTGTCTTTGTGAGACGTGTTCCAACCGATCCTCAGGATGACATCAACCAACGCAGCAGTCGTGCCGCTAGCCGAAGCTTAGCCGCGACGAGTCATTTCAAACAAGTTCGTCGCTTGCGGCCCCAAAAAACCTTCAAAACGAGTCATTTTACTCGTTTCCGGATCGACAATGTCGTTCCGTTCGGCCAATTCAAAATACGCATAGGTCCAGGGCACTGTCACCAACTGATTCCCGTCACGCACTTCTATGTCGATGACGACCGCCTCGGTTGCCGACTGACGCAATTTGGATCCCGGTTTTCCTTCGATCTCTTTCTTCATCGGCACGCCTGTACTACGGAGCACGTCGATCGTTTTTTCAATGCTGTCTAACTGTTCAACTCCATGAGAGTTCACTAAAGAGGTGAAGTGGTTAACATTGTAGCCATGCGCCAAAACCCAGGCTGCATACTGACTCGCTTCATGAACCGTCGAGATGGCTTCGCGACTAGCGGGTGCCCACGGAACGTCATGAAAATGAGACAGAATCGTCTGCATGAGCATCGTCTGTTGTTCTTCACGAATCCGATGAACTGAAGCGATTCGGGCCAAGGTCTCATCGCTGATCGGATCACGGTGAGTCCCAAAAGTATCGGAGATTGCGTCACGCACCTCGCTGCCCAGTTCCCAAGTCTTCAGCTCAGAAATAAACAGCTTAGGAAAACGTGGGTTACGGTGCTGATAATGAATGGCATTCAGATGTTTATCAGGAAAGTAATAAACGCCACGGGGCCGAAATCCAAGTGCTTCGAAGATGCGCGACAACGAAGCGATGCCGGTCGACGGCTCGTTGGTAGCCAGTGTACGAAAAGCAATATGGTCATTCACAAATTTAGCGCCAGCCTCTTCGATGATGCGCTCGTATTCCGCCACGTATGATACCCGGCTGCGGTAACGGTCCCACAACAGGTCGAATAGAACCAACGCAAACTGCTCCCGTTGGTCTCGGGCGTTAATATGTTGATGAGGGCCGAGTATGCCCATGGTCGTCGGGTGAATCATCCGAGTACTCCTTGGTGAAATTGAAGCGGCGCAAAACTTGCCTACTTTGAATTGTACCGTAGGATTCAAGCAGAGGCGTTGTTGATTTATTTCACCATTCGCTGCAAGGCAGCTCATCGGAGACAACCCATGCTTTGGTCGCGACGCGCGGAAACGGTTCCAGAAATACGAACGTCATTACCCGGCCCCAAATCGAAAAAGCTGATTGAAACGGATGAACAGTTTACTTCCGGTTCCTACACTCGTGCTTACCCACTGGCAGTGCGTCGAGCTCATGGCGCGATTGTCGAAGATATGGATGGTAATCGTTTTCTCGATTTTACAGCTGGTATTGCCGTCTGTTCGACCGGCCACTGTCATCCTCGTGTCGTGCGAGCCGTTCAGCGTCAAGCCGAACAATTGTTGCATATGTCCGGGACTGACTTCTATTACGCACCTCAACGCGATTTGGCCCAAAAACTAGCCGAAATCGTTCCGGGTAACGGACCCCAGCGGGTCTTTTTCACGAACAGTGGTGCTGAAGCGGTCGAAGCGGCTTTTAAGCTCGCAAGGCATCACACCAAACGGCAACACATGATCGCATTTTTCGGTGCTTTTCATGGCCGAACCATGGGAGCGCTTTCGCTCACCGGAAGTAAAGTCACACAACGCCAAGACTTTTCGCCGTTGGTTCCCGGTGTCACCCACGTCGACTACCCCCATTGCTATCGCTGTCCATTACGGCCAAATGAGGAAGGCTGCTGTGACAGCACGCTGCAAGCGCTGGAGGAGAAAATATTTACCAAGACAGTTAGTCCTCGGGAAATCGCTGCTTTTTTTGTGGAGCCGATTCAGGGTGAAGGAGGGTACATCGTACCACCCGATCATTTCCATCGGCAGCTGAAGGCAATCGCAGAAAAACACGATATCTTGTTCATCGCGGACGAGGTGCAATCCGGCATGGGTCGCACTGGAAAAATGTTCGCCATGGAGCATTGGGGCATTGAGCCCGACATTATCTGCCTTGCGAAGGGGATCGCATCGGGCATGCCGCTCGGTGCCATTGTAGCGCGCGATGAAGTCATGAATTGGGGGCGCGGATCCCACGCCAGCACGTTCGGTGGCAATCCAGTTTCCTGTGCGGCTGCGTTGGAAACCATCGCACTGCTCCAGGAATCCTTAATCGAGAATGCTGCTCGGGTCGGTAATTTCCTGCTAGAGAAATTGCGAGAACTGCAAGCCAAACAACCATTGCTAGGGAACGTTCGTGGCCGCGGATTAATGATTGGGGCTGAACTGGTTCGCCACAATGATGCTAATCAACAAGCGACTGACGAATGTGAAGAAGTAATTCAACGTTGTTTTCACAAAGGCCTTCTGTTGCTGAGTTGCGGAGAAAGCACGGTGCGTTTCTGCCCACCTCTAATCGTTTCCGAAGAGCAAGCCGAAATCGCCATTGCCATCCTCGATGAAGCACTCACCGAAGTCACCAAAATAAGCCAACAACAATTATAATGATGGACGCTCTTCTTGATCGACTAGGTATTTCTAGTGTTAACAGCGGTGTTTACGCCGATGGGTGGATCCAGCCTGATGGGGACCAGATCGTTTCGATCAATCCAACAACGGGTGAACCCATCGCGGCCGTGCAAACTGCTGGACGTGCCGACTATGACAACGTCGTGGGTCAAGCGCAAGCATCGTTCCATCGGTGGCAGACTACACCCGCACCACAACGCGGAGAGATCATCCGTCAGTTAGGCATCGCACTTCGTCAACACAAAGACGACCTGGGGGACCTGGTTTCTTTGGAAGTTGGCAAAATCCGATCCGAAGGTGCCGGAGAAGTCCAGGAAATGATCGACATGTGCGATCTGGCGACCGGTCTTTCTCGACAACTCTTTGGCCTAACGATCGCCAGCGAGCGGCCCGGTCATCGCATGATGGAACAGTGGCAACCTTTGGGACCGGTCGGTGTCCTCACGGCGTTCAATTTCCCAGTGGCAGTCTGGGCCTGGAATGCCGCTGTCGCCGCCGTCTGCGGAAACGCAACCCTATGGAAACCGTCGCCGGAATCACCTTTGACCGCAATTGCCGTGCAGCACATTGTTAATCGTGTCATGCAAGAGAACGGTGTACCCAATGTTTTCAGCCTGTGCATCGGTACTGGTCATGAAACGGGAGAATGGATGGCGGACGATCGTCGCTTGCCACTCATCTCGGCAACGGGAAGTTGTCAGATGGGTCGTGCCATCGGCCAACGAGTGGCTGCCAGGCTGGGGCGGAGCTTATTGGAATTGGGTGGCAATAACGCTGTCATCATCACTCCTCAAGCGAACATGGACCTGGCATTGCGCGCCGTCCTGTTCGCGGCGGTTGGGACAGCCGGTCAGCGATGCACGACTCTGCGTCGTTTAATCATTCACCGATCCGTCGCCGGGTCTTTTGCCGAACGGCTGCGACAAGCCTATACCAGTATTCGCATCGGTGATCCTCTTCAAGAACATGTGCTGATGGGTCCACTGATCAACGACGCGGCCGTGACAGCCATGATGAACGCCCTGCAAGAAGGACGAGAAGCGGGAGCTGAGATCCTCTGCGGCGGTGCACGTCTTGAGCGACCTGGGTTTTTTGTGGCACCGGCTTTGGTGAAAGCTCACCGAGAGATGGCCGTGGTGCGCCAAGAAACCTTTGCGCCAATCTTATACATGCTGACTTATGACGAATTGGATGAAGCCATCGAGATTCACAACGACGTGGATCAAGGTCTTTCGTCCGCCATCTTCACCGACGATCTGCAAGAAGCCGAAATGTTTCTGTCACCCGTTGGAAGCGACTGCGGCATAGCCAATATCAACATTGGCACGTCCGGCGCCGAGATCGGTGGTGCTTTTGGTGGTGAAAAGGATACCGGTGGGGGACGCGAAGCGGGCAGTGATGCCTGGAAGGCTTACATGCGACGGCAGACGTGCACCATCAACGGCAGCCACGACCTACCGTTGGCCCAAGGTGTCCAGTTCGACCTCGACTAAGCGGATGTTTCAGCAGGCTCTACGATTCGGATCTCCGTATCGGTCAGCTGCGCCGTCACGGGAGTGCCTCGGCCTGCCTGAAGGTGCTGGTAATTCTTTTCGGCAACCAGCGAAGCCGCTTCGATGACCTGCACGACATCCCGCTGGCTGGCAGCTGTGGGATACGTTTCGTCCAAATCCTCCAGCGACTCGTCGAAAAGACGTCGCCGCATGATCGCGAGCAATCCCGAGGCGATCGAGGCTTTACCGTAACCGAATAGCTCCAGATGACCACCTTGGTGACGGACGCGACCTCCAAAGGTTGGATTTCGGGTACGGGAGCCGTCACCAATGACCGCTTCACGAAATCCTCGGTCCTGCTGATCCACGAAACCACGTCCATAAATGCCGTAGAGCTCTATTTCCTGGTTGACGGCGCCCTCAAACTCCTCCGGATTGATCCAGTTGTTGTTGTAGTCTCCTCGCATGCCATCGTGATAAGTCACCGCCACATCGATACTGTCCCACGTTTGGATAGGGTGCTGTCGCTTGAAGGATGTGGGATCGACACCTCTCCGACGTGCGATTTCAGTGTGATGCTCGTCCCAATGCATCAACAAGTTTTTCTGTCCGGATGCAAACACGGCACGCGGTTTAACTTGCAGGTAGTGGTGTACGACGTCCAGCCAATGACATCCCACGTAGGCAAACGGATTACTTTGCTCGGCCCATGCAAATATGTCTGTGCTGACCTCCAATGGCTCCTCCAACACGGCGCGGACACGGTTGATGGTGCCATATTTTTCTCTAGCATTTAGCATCATCTCGCGTACGAACGGATCGAACCTTTTGTGCATGTCCACCGCAACAATGCGCCCACCTGATTCTGCTTTTTGAAGAATCTCGTCGACTTCTCCGATCGTCAGACAAAGTGGTTTTTCGGTGATGACATCACAACCAGCATCGAGCGCATCGAGAATCGGTTGGGTATGAACGTGATCTGGTGTGGCTACGAATAAGACATCTGGTTGATGCTTGGTGAGAATGTCTTGCCAAACGGTTTCCCCATAGCAAGCATCGATCGATTCGCCAGGAAAATCTTCGGCAAACCAAGCAGCGATTCGGCCGGCAGTACCACTTCGCTCACTTCGTGTGCCAATGGCTGATATCCGGATACCGATGTCGGCAACACGCGATGCCCAGGCGCTCATGCCGATGCTGGTCAGTGACCCGCCAATTCCACCGCGAATGAAATCTTTAAATGTCTGGCCGATGATGTCGTCGAAAAACATGCCGCCACCAACAATGGCGACATTGAGAGTGCGTTCTGGAGTAGTCATCGTTTCATGTCCCTGTTTTAAAGCACCAACTACGCTCACCACATAAGCCCACATCTAAACACGCATTCATCTACGCTTGCGTTTGACCCTTGCAGCGATCTGCAAGGATCGAGGCCAGAACCTAGGAGTCCTTCGATTTTCAATTGAAAGTTAGCCCGACGGCCCTGGAAGGCTGTCGCACTGAGGTTTTGACACCGTTCCTATTGCGTGAGTTTAATCATCTGCGGACAAAACGGAAAGCGGCCGAGGCACTCGCGTGCAGATCGATTCGACCCTATGACCTCAGTGTAACAGGGCCCCTTAGGCCGCACGTGAGGCTGTTGAAGGCTCCAACTTAGAGACCTTGCGTTCTCAAACAATGATCCTTGCCGGAAAGATTGTACACATCTTTTCCTCGTGCCGTCTGACAAATGCAGGGAAGAGAACGGTGAAACCACTGCGCGGCCACTACGACATTCGAAAAATGGTCTACAAATATCGCTGCGTCATCGGTGCTGGAATGTTTCGGCGGCAAAGTACTTCGCCAATCCCGTGAATGAAGGTTAGAACCTTACTATTGGAAGTCATTCCTGTTCCCTTGCCCTTTTTGTTAGCACATCACAAACAGGCTAATGGCATACGGCAGGTCCTTTCGTTCATGTGAGAATTTTGTTACAACCACCCAAGGTTCGATTTGCCCTGAACGCCTTCCGCCACTGGCCCACGCCCCCCTATAAACTGCTGTAGACTTAGCGCAGTGATTTCTCGTCAATGAATCGCCCGTACACTGATCACCGCGCTTCTCTGTCCCAATGGTTTCGATACCGAAACTTGACCGCTGAGGAATTGCAGTCGTATGCAGAAAACGGCTACTTGTTGTATGGCCCGTCGTTGACTCAACAAGGCTTGGAGAAACTGCGCGAAGAGTGCATGCAGGCTTGGCGCGCCGAAAAGGGAAATTATGACCCAGACGGCAGTTGGCTGCAGAACGCACTCTTGACCAACATCCATCACCGCTCTTCTTTCGTTCGGCAATACTATTTCTCCGGTCCGATCGTTGATGTCGCCACGCAAGTCATTGGGCCGAATATTAAGGCGGCCACTAGCCAACTCACCTTCAAGATGCGTGGAAACACCCAGACATTCACTTGGCACCAAGACAATTCCTATGGCGAACTTGACCCTTACAATGCGATCTCTTGCTTGACCGCACTGGACGACGCCGATGCCGACAATGGTTGCCTGTGGCTGATCCCCGGTAGTCATCGCCAAGGACAACATTCGGATCCTCGTTCGGAGGAAGAACAGGCTAACCGAGAAACAATCGAATTGGCGGTGGATGAAGCATCCGCCATCCCCCTGGAAATGCGGGCCGGGGATTGTCTCTTTTTTCATTGCCACATGCTGCACAAATCGGACGGCAACCGATCCGCTGACCGTGATCGCAGAATTTTATTCATGCGATACGCTGACGCCGATGCCGTCGAAGTGTACCAAGAACGACAACCTCGACTGGGGCGCCTATTACGGGGCTCCACCCGTTTTGAGGAAGTGCAAGCATTCGAAGCTGATTTACCGTTGCTATAAGATGTGCATTGAAGAGGCAAACGGAAAACAAATGGTGCCTACGCAAAACAGGCCTTCTAAGTCTGTCACACGCATTTGTGGAGATCAATTTTCGTGAATGATGACCTTTGATTTTTGGAGTACGTGGCACCTTTCCGAGAGACAACCACGAAACGTTTTGCGGCCATTCCTCCTGCCCAACATTCCAATGCCAGGTGCCACAACGTAGATGATATCCATGAACATCAAAATCTTTTTTACCTTTCACACTTACGGAGACACGCCATGACCCAATACTTTTTGCGAAGGACCCTTTTGGCTTTTCTGTGCGTTTCGGCAGTGAGCATCGGACAGGTTTCCAGTGCAGAGCCTATCGTGCCTGCTGGCGCCAAGCCGAAGAAACTATTCGAGGGAATCACGCTCACCGAAGGCGTGTCGGTGGCACCCGACGGCATGGTCTATTTCAGTGACATCACATTTTCGAATGGCGCCAAGATGGAAGATGGCTCGTTGCATGCCGGTCACATTTGGAACTTCAATCCGAGCACAGGCAAGACAACCATTTTTCGCTCACCGAGCGGCATGTCGAACGGAATCAAGTTTGACGCGCGCGGAAATATGATCATTTGCGAAGGCGCTGATTATGGTGGTCGACGAGTCGTACGTACCGACATGAAAACCGGCATGAGCTACATTGTCGCCGGTTTGTACGACAATCGTCCGTTCAACTCACCCAACGACGTAACGATCGACGAAAAAGGGCGCATGTATTTCAGCGACCCGCGATATCTGGGACATGAACCTTTGTTACAACCTGTGATGGCTGTCTATCGGATCGACCCCGACAGTTCGGTGCATCGTATTATCACGGACGCCGGAAAACCAAACGGAGTTTGTGTTTCGCCGGATCAAAAATCGCTGTATGTCGTCAGCAACGACAACGGGGCCACTGGATTCGAAAGGCTCAAGCAGTCGGACAATCCTGTCATACCGGGGGAACCCACCCGGAAAGGCCACATGGCGCTGATGGCCTATGATCTTCACTCGGACGGCACCGCCAGCTATCGTGAAACGCTGGTCGACTATTATCCAGAGGATGGTCCCGACGGGTTGGTGTGCGACGAGAACGGGAACTTGTTTGTTGCCGTGCGTGATGCCACCAAGCCTGGTATCGTCGTCTATTCACCAAGCGGGAAAGAGTTGGCTTACATCAAGACAGAAGTGCCGACGAATGTCGGCTTTGGTCGCGGCAAAGACGCCAACTTGCTATACATCACCGCCGGGAAAGGCCTATATAGCATCCGGCTCAACGTGAAGGGTTACCAGCTTCCCTCTAGGAACTGACAGCTCACAGCTTCGGCACAGGAATGAGCGGTGAATTGCCACCACCGCTTGTGGGAACTCGCCGGTAGTAGGGGGTCAACTCGACACCGAAACCACTGCTCATTTCTTTCTCGGCCCGGGCCGCCCATGGCGTGCCCGGATGTTTATCGATGACGTCAGCAAAATATTGCTTGGCTTGCTCGACGAATTTCGCGGTGACCTCACCGGTCAACATCTCCTGCCGTCGACTGAGCGACCAATGGATGAGGTGTAAGTTAGGTTCTTGGGTTGGTGCCGCTTCCTTGGGGTTGTTGAGAAACTCCTCGAGGTAGGCGCCGTATTCGTACAAACGAATTTTGTATGCCAGCAACTGGCCTCGCATCAAGTCTGCATTACCTCGCCATCGAGGTGAAACCTCTTGGTTACGCAGTTCCCACACTTTTTCCAGCGCCACGCGCATACGATCTAAATATTCCATGTAGATCAAGGACTTTGCCTGTTCCGTACGAACTTGTTCGACAAACGTGCCGAAGTCGATCGAGAACTCATAGCGCATGTCGATAATTTTGGAAGATTCCTCATTGTAAGGATTCATGTCATAGATGATTTGCATTAATCCCGACCGGAGGACACTAGCATTGACTTCGTCCAAAATCGTAGTCCTTATGCGCAGGTCGGGCTGATAAGGTTTCATCTTGTCCAAACGATATCGACGGCTGTCGAAATCGACGACATCCGATTCAATGCTGGGCAACATGAAAAAAATGCCATTCGTTTCCCACGCCATGCGGCTTTGCTCGTAGGGACCGAAACCGCTCGGATGGGAATCGTACCGACGACGAAAGCCCTCTGTTTGCAACTGTTCGACGACGGCGGACTCCGGTCCACGATCTACTGGAATCCAATGCACGACAAAAGTTTGCGGGTGTTCCCAACGGATGTGGGCGTAGGGATAGCCAAAAACGGCCTCACGTCCTAGTACATAAATCCGCGACCTGGCTTCCTTTGCCAACGCAATCGTCTGCTCCAAGTGCGCATCGTTATCGTCACGATTGCCACTTTCGTCACTGACTAGAATCAAAGCCATTTTGCGGCGCGTACGTTTGGCAAACTCCCGATATTGCTCAATGGAATAGGCAATCGCCAGCGTCATTTTTTCTTCGCCACTAGGGTCCACAGGAACTTCGTCGATTGCCTTTTGAATGTCTTCCAACTTGCTAGTAGGGCGACCCAGGTGGACACGAAGTTCTTTGCCGTAGCTGGTGACACCGGTCACTAAATTATCGTCCCCAGCAATCTCGATCAGCCCCAATTCTTGATAGACTTTTTCGATCTTTTCGCGGATCTCCTGCTGGTCGTCTTTCATGCTTCCCGACTGATCGAAACACCAGACGACAAGCACCCGGCTATCCTCAAGCATCATCAAAAGTTCTTGGGTTAATCGGTCAAAGGCTTGCGAATAGCTATCCACGACTGCTCGTCCTTCACCTTTGATGCCCGAATCAAGTCGGCCCGCCAGTTCGTTCATACCCGGCAATGCGACAGGCGATTCGATCGAGGGTGTAAAGGATGTTTCGGCTTCGGTCACCGCTGCTAAGTCTTCGACAATGGCCTGCTGCAGAGAAACTGCGCCCGTTGCTCCAACATCTCCAGCCATTTCACTAGGCGTCGCTGAACTTTCCGATGTTGTCGGCGTGGTGAATTCCTCTGGGTCCGAAACGATCTGCTCTATTTCCTCCATTTCTTCAATCGTCTGTACTTCTGTGTGGGCGACGACAATCTCTAATTCTTCGCGGACATAAGATGTCACCGTGAGCAAAGCCAGTATCAGCAGAACCACCGCATGCACGATGATTGATGTGAGGACTGAGCTGGATTGGCGCCAGAAATCTCGTCCCATTTCGATCCAATGCTCGGATCGTGTCGTTTCAGCATCCGACGATGCTTCTTCCGTATCCTGCTCACCCTCGTCGCTATCCGCCAAAGACTTGCTATCCACATCGTTTTCAGAACGGACAGTCACCGAAGACGCATCCGCGGCCTTCGCTGGGGAGGGCTCAGAGGAATCGGACGACGTCTTGATCAATGGCACGTGAGAGTCTTGAGTACTTGACATAACCCCCAATATCGCTGATTTCCACCCTTGGTTCAACTTGTTCCAGTAGTTTTTTGAACCATACCGAGCTATTTCGACCTGTTTTTCTGGTACGATAAAATGTCGGAAGACGCTGATGAATATTTGCATTGTTTCGCTTGAGCTGAAATCATCGACGTCGGGCATCGGCTACTACACTCGGATGCTCGTCGACGGACTGGCTCGGCGTGGCCACAAGCTTACCTTGTTGCTTCCAGAAACGGAGCCTCTCGAGGAATCAGCTTCTACATGCCAGGTTCGGACCTGGCCAATTCGCCGTAGTGGTTCTCATGCCAACTGGCTGCGCATGGCACCGCAAATTGCTCGTCAAGTACAGCAGGCGTGCCGTGACCAGGCGTTTGATCTTGTCTACTTCACTCAGGCGCGCGACGCATTATGTTTTCGGTCATCGAAATTATCCGGGCCAGTCCTGGGAGGCGTCCACGACGATTATTTCGCGCAGGCACCCGCCAGTCCGTTTGCTTTTCGAGGCGACTACGTAGATTGGCCTCAACGCTGGATCTACTATCGACTGGTACACTCGCTGGAGCGTTTCACGTACCGACGTTTGCAGGGATTGATCTTTAATAGCCACGTCACGTGTCACAATGTCTTGCGGGCATTTGGGCTACCTGCCGAGCCACATTTGGTCTGTCACTACGGAATCGAACCACTTTCCGCAGACACCGTCTCGTCGACCAAGGAACCTATTTTGCTGTTTGTTGGCGGCAACTTTGAGCGCAAAGGCTTGCCAACGCTGCTACGCGCTTTGCCAGCAATTTTACAGCACCATCCTGAATACCGGCTGGTTGTCGTCGGACGCTACACGAACCAGAACGCATGCGTACAATTGGCAAACGATCTTGGTGTCGGCCAACAGGTAACTTTTACTGGCTACCTGGAAAATGATGCCGTTCAAGCCTGGCATCAGAAGGCCAAGCTTTTCATCATGCCTTCTTTGATGGAGGGGTTTGGCATTGTCTACCTGGAAGCCATGCGGTCAGGGACACCGGTCATCGCCACCGATGTAGGTGGAATTCCCGAAGTGGTGAACGAAGGTACAAACGGCGTGATGGTGCGCCCCAACCAACCAGAAGAACTGGCTGCAGCGTGCCTGCGTCTGCTGACCGACGAGGCACTGTACAAGCAATTATCACAAGGCGCAACACAGACGCTAGAGAAGTTCACACCGGACTCGATGATTACACAAACGGAAACATTCTTCGAACGCGCTGTGAACCATCATCGAACAGGATAATGCGTGCCGATTCGCATTTTCCACGTAGTCTGGATCAAATTACTTAGTCGGAGTAGCTTCCCTGGCCGATACAAGTTGCGGGATACAGCTTGAAAATATCAACAGAATGGAGGACTTGGTTTTGGTGTTTTCCGGATTTGTAGAAGGCAAGGATGCCAAGATGCAAAGAGATAGCAGCTAGGGAGGTCCTTCGTGATTCCTTGGGTCGCGAAAGAGCCTCAAG
Source organism: Pirellulaceae bacterium (assembly GCA_022448645.1). The sequence goes on along the minus strand of JAKVBZ010000009.1, from coordinate 30,246 downwards.
GGGATCAGGTCGAATCGCTCCAAGCTTCTAGCAAGGCCCCTCCAATCCGCGCAGGCAATGGTTTACGGCGCTGTTTGTCTCGAAAGACGATGCAGCTTGTAATCACCCACCTGTTCCAGCTGCCATCCCTCAGTCTGCAAACGGGCACGCATCTCTGAGGAGACTTGCCATACGAAAGTGTGGTCCGCCAAGTGGGTCAGTCGAGGTTTTTCGGGCTCGACAACCAATCTCAAGGTAACATCGTCGTTCAACAGATGTGCCAGCGCCATCAGATCACCCAGGCTCCGCTGGCTGTGTTCGCTGGAAATTACCAATGGCCGCTCGTGTTGATTGATTTCCCGGGCATCATCATACAGGCTTGCCGAAGTAGCTTTGATCCACCACACGGGAGCTTGATGATAAGTGATCGTGGACACCACGCCGCACGTGATCAAAGTGACTGCTACTGCTGCTGCGCCGTATCGGTACCAGACGGCGGTGGACCGCAAGCCGTAAGCCAGCGTCATTGACACGCAGCATTGCACTGCCAAGACAGCCGGCCATTGAAAACGAATCACGCCAGTACGCCAGCCACCGCCCACCACATCGGCCACGACGAATGGCAGTACACTGATGGCGATCAACGAGATGCAAAACCACACGGCTCGGCGAGTTGCAAACCGAATGACGAGGCCTACGCAACTGGCTGCCAATCCCAAGGGGATAACACCTATCACCATTCTCCATGATTCCAAGTCAACAAAGGGGCGACTCCAGGCAGCTCCCACACGGAGGAACCAGCCAGGAACGGTTATCGGTGTGGCTGCCCACGCTACCCAGCTTCTTTCACGGCCGGTGTCGAACCACAACGCGAGCATCCACGGCACGAATAACAAAGTGCTGACAATGACTGCACTGACGAACAAGCGCCACGTCGCGCGTCGTGTCGAAGCTTGTGACCCCACGACAAACAGCACATGGGCTGCCAACACCAACACTGACAATAAATGGGTGTAAAGCGACAAGGTCGTGGCGATCGCATACAAGGCAAAAAACAACGGTGTCTTGCCGTCACTTACAGCTCCGCGCCGCAAACCTACTAGCAGCAACCAACTCGACAATAGGATAAGGTTGATCCACAGCAAATAGGGACGAGCTTCTTGCGCATAGATCACATGCAGTGGAGATACCGACACCAAAGCGACCAATATCCAACCCGCCATTCGATCTGGATGGAGCTCTCGGCAGAGAAGTACGGCCAATGGCAGACTGAGCAGGCCCATTACAGCGGAGTACATTCGCAAGCTTTTGGTCGAAGACCCCCAAATCGTTTCCCAAAGATGCGCCGAAGCGAAGTACAACGGCGGGTGACGTGGATGCGATTTGGCGAGGATGTCAATCGTGTCCCATATGCTCTTACCAACCCGTGGCGACTGGAAGACTAAAACGGCCGCCACAGGATGGTCCTGTCCGTCGAATAAATATTCGCGGGCTTCTGCAAAACTGCTTCCGGCGATCGCCAGACCGGTGTACACTTCGTCGTGCCAAAACAGCTTCTCGTCTAATCCAGCAAAGCGAAAATAGCAGCCGAGCAGCACAAACAGCACCGCTATCCGGGGGATTACCGCATCGACGTGAGTCTTCATGATCAGACGGATAGGGGTTAAGATAAGAGACGTGAAAGAGACATCGCCGATGGTATGGTTCACTTTCGTCACGAGTCCAAGCTGGTCACGGAGCACCGGTTGCAAGATACAAAATGCATGCAGGTTACAAGCACCTACGCTGCAACGTGTATCCTCCAAACTGAAATTCCACCCTCTCAAACGTATGGCTTTCTAAACAAACCTGCAAGCACCACCTGCTGCTTCCCTGCATTGGAGTATTGAGGAACGGTCGAGGTCGATGGACATGGGACTAATTCTGTGTGGGCATCAACGGTCCGGTACGACGCTACTTCAATCGGTGTGTAACAGCCACCCTGACGTAACGGTCACGATGGAAATGGGTAGTTTCTTGTCATTGGACACCAGCTACCGAGACTACGCGCGTCACATGATGAAGACCTGGTGGACCATTAAGAATCAATGGCGCATCCATCCCAAATATAGATTCTTACGAGGCAACTTGCTGGCTAACTTTGCATTGATCCGCAACTATTTGCGACATCTCCGTCGCCATGCGAACCAAACCATCAACGCGTCGAGTGTGGAGCTAGGTTTGAGAAAAACCTTTCGGACACCGATCGTAGGTGATAAGTGGCCAGACTATTTGCGCCTGCTGAATGACTCACCCAGCTTGGATGGACAGCAGATTCTCATCTGCTATCGTCATCCACTTGATGTAACCAGTTCCACGTTGCAGATGGCCCGCACCCGGTGGAAATCGCAGCCGTGGGTCAGTCGTCTCGACACGGCCGAGAAAGTCGCCCAGCGATGGGTCCGCGCCATGCAAATGATGGAGCGACATGAATCCAAGGTGCACGCCGTTCGCTATGAAGACCTCGTGAAACAGCCCCAAACATTCTCTCGACATCTGGGCCAATGGCTTGGCGTGGACCCAAATCGCTTCGACGTGTCAAGCATTCAAAGTAAGAGCGTCAACAGCTACCGAAAACGATTGACTCCAGAAGAAATCGAGACGGTGGTGCAGATTGCTGGACCTAGGATGGAACAAACAGGGTATTGCCGTCCCTAGGCGGAGCCATCTTGTGATGCCAGCAATCGCAGTCGTGGCAGGATCAAGACTCGGCGAAACCGCTCTGGCCACGCCATGAGGTCAAACCCTTCGCAAGAGCTAAATAGTGATGACAAATGCCGAGAACTATGTCTCTCTGCGATCGGTGACCCCATCGTACGCATCACCCGATACGGGCCTGGCTGTGTAATAGTAGAGTGCCAGCGATTTCCTCGTTATTTCGGAAGGAGTCTTCAGCGGCTGTGGATGTCCATAGTATGAGTTCTTATTGGTGTTAAATACAACGAGTCGATTAAACTCCGGAGAAATGCTTTCTACGCATTGTTGCGCACCTTCACTCCAGAGTTCCAAATTCCCGCCATACTCGGGCTACCAGTTCTTGTTCAACAACAATAACGCATTGATCCTACAATACAGGTCCAACTCTTCCAGGTGATTAAAGTCCGTGTGTACAGCTAGTTTGCCACCATAAAGGATCTGGCAACAGCTTGTTGATTCCAGTAAGTTCTTCCAAGAATCGCAGGAAGGGATATGAACTGAACGAGTACAACATCTGGTTCAGCTCATCCGGCGCGTTTTCCAACTGCTGAGCGTGCCCGACACCCTGTTTCTTCGGTTGATGGACCGTCTCTCTTTTGGTCCAGCCACACTTTAGAGTTCACCCCTGGGAATACATGGAGTAACCGATTGGCCTGTTGTTCTGACAAGAAGTTGTCAATGACAACATGCGGTCACGGCCGTGCAGCAGCATATGCTTCTCGGTGTTCTTGGGCCAGAGGCAGCAGATCATCTACACGAAACACAAATGGTTTCTCACGATTTCTGGTAAACGGAAACAAGTCTTCTACTCCCAGGCTAAAGCATATTATTTGATTACAACCACATCACTGCATGTCGGGGTAGTATTCTCTCACGACGGGGCAATGCGTCTGGACGAGCTTTCTAATTTGGCTGGATTCCTCGAGGTTTTCCGCATCGCACTGACGAGTACCGTCGATGAGAATGTCCCGCACATACTTACGGTCGAACAACTTTTCGACGAGGCCGTGATCGGAAAGAAGATCTTCATATCGAATGACCGTCAACCGCCCGCTGTTCTCCCAGAAACGCTGACAGAACAGACCATAGATTCGGACTTGTACTTCTAAAAGATCATTGGTGTCTTGCCACAGGGCAGCAATCTCCGGCCAAAATCGTTCGGCTGCTGGCAGACGTCCTTCTCGAATCGGAATAGGAAGTGATCGCCAGGATTGGATGGTGGCAACGGGATGTCGAACGATCGCCAGCACGTGGAACCTATCTTCGTCCAACAATTCATCCAAGACGCAAGTGTAATGCGCATTGTGTTTCATGCCGAGCAAGAAATCCTTTGACAAACCGACCCGGTTTAGCTGTTGGACTTCGTATTTGGCACCTGCGGCTCCTGGCTGCCGATAATAGTCTGTCACGGGAGCTTGGTCGTCACGCCGACGATCTGGAACCGATGCGCCATCCTGCAAGATATGGCGCACGCGATCAAAATCCTCCGACAGTCGAGCAATGTATTCAAGACGATCCTTCGTTTCTTGGCTCCACAAGGCTTGCCACTCGGGTTCGCTCAAGCAAACTGCATCTTCCAGGCTGTCAACACAGGCTGCCAACAGGGTGGTACCCGCTCGAGGAATCCCTGTGACGATCAAATCTCGATGGTCGATCTTCATGGCAGATGTTCCTCGAGATAGGCGCGCCAGCGCGTCTCGAAAACCTCATAGCCAAATTGCGGTGCCATCAACTGGCCCTCACGTGCCATGGATTCTGCTCGCTCCGGATCGGAGACCAAGGATGCCAATGCATCGACCAAGACCTCCACACGGGGATATCCAGCCACCATACAGTTCACGCCCGCTTGCATGTATTCCAATCCACCGCCTCCATGAAAGCCAACGACCGTGCATCCGGCTGCCATGGACTCAAGTGAAACCAAACCAAAACCTTCACAGGCCGTCAATGAAAGTACGTAGCGGAATTTCGGAAGCTGGCCCAGGAACTCTTGATGGTTGCCAGCCTGAATGGTGACGAACTCGACGTCGCACGCTGGGTGCCTAGCCTGCAGAAGCGCCGCACAATGCTCGCTCAGCTCACCGGAAAACTGCTTACCATATACCAACACTTGCTTGGCATTCCGTTCGTGCCAAGGTGGATCTGACTGGATACGTTCGGTATCGATAAAGGCCGGGATGATTGGGGGCTCCCAGTCGTAGATCAATTTAAGATATTGCTGTACAACTTGAGAAACACACACGTAGTGATCGCAGAAACCATCAATGACCGGATACGTGTTGAAATGTTGTACGTACATTAGCTTGCGACATGGTAGTTTCAACCCAAAAAGAAACCGCGAAAAGGATGGATTTACTACCAGCACATCCTCGGCACGCACTTCGCGACACATTTGATCCATGGAGATGGAATCAAAGTGGTCCGGATACTCGTACATCGACGGACGGGTAAGTTCATCATCATAGGTCACGGCCAGACAATCGTAACCAAAGTACTTGTGCATGATACGACCTACGTGGTACGCCATCAGCGTACCCCCGTTAGCGACGTAGGCACCTAGTACGTAAACTGTCCGTTTTTTTCTGTTCCAATGAAATGCGTTCATCTTCCAAACTCATAACCGTGGAGCGCAATCTCGTCGGCACATACTGCGGCGATGGTACGACGCTGTTCCTCCGAGAACATCTCACTATATGGCCTTCTGTCCGTGCGGTGCCCGGACTTGGCCTGCACACCCAAGTCACCGCCGTAAGGGATTCCGAGACGATCAAATACTTCCTGCAGTTCGGCTTGTAGATTTTCGTACTTCAGGACTCGATCAACGATCACGCGTCCATTCCGGTCGGTGTACCAACGAATATTGGGGCAGAACTCGCCACGGGCAAAGTACTCATCCCATGTCAGTTTTCCACCAAGTCGATGTTTCAACCAAAAATAGTGTGATATCGTCTTGTCCCAGGGATTTCGTTCAATGCAGAACTTAAAATATCCGTTCCACACTCTCCGAGGCAGGCGTTCTCGAATGAGGTGAGCTGGTGTATGGCACCAGAATCGATTCTTCTTCTGCCAATCTTCCACAGTCATTTGCCAACCCCGTGACCGGCTAAGAAGCTCCGGAAATGGATTGAACCGTCCGCGATAATTGCGTGGCCGATGTGGTTCGACCGGTGGATCGATGGGCGTGAAGATATCACTGTCAGCGCAACATTGAGAAAGGAACACCTCCAAGCTGGTGCCCGCCGTTTTCCTGGTCTTCACGAATATGAATTGGTACTTATGGGATACAATCATGTTCAGCTAGGAGTCCGCCAGATTCCACTGATGCTCCAAATGAAAAATATGGTTTCGACCAAAGCCAAAACTATTGATTTTGGGACCCGTAATCATAAAGGCGCAAGCCGGTGATCGGCGATCCACGAAATCTCCAGGTGTCTCGGCATACAGCGTTACACTCACAAGAAAGTTGCCCACAAGCAGCGGCAAATTCGGCAGCTGTAATTCGACAACCGTTTCCGGCGGTGTGATGTCAAACACGAAATTGTTGACAGGCGTCGAGATTCCTGCCAACAGTCCGGCCATCGGTGACTCGAGGTTAACGCTGATGCGTGCACGCGGGAGCTGTTCGGTGGTCGAGAACTTCATACGTATGCGCAGTGTGTCTCCAGTGGAAAACTCGCGGCAGGGAGTACCTTTCTCATCCAGCAATTCCACCGAGGAAATACGGGTTTTGCCTTGGTCTGTCACACACCCTGTTTCATCAATCTGCGGAGAAACCAACGCTTGATAATAGGCCGACCCTTCAGAAAGCTCACCATCAAAGCACAACCTACCACGATCCATGACAAGCGCTCGATTCGTTACCCGAGACAGTAGATTCACGCTGTGCGAGACGACGATGATCGACGTGCCGCTATCAATCAGGCTGAGAATATGCCGAAAACATTTCATGCGGAAAGCCACATCCCCCACAGCCAGTACTTCGTCGATCAATAGCACCTGCGGCCGCAAATGTGCGGCCACAGAAAATCCTAAACGTACCGTCATGCCTGAGCTGTAACTGCGGACGGGAGCATCAATGAAGTCGCCGATCTGGGCGAATTCCAGGATTTCGTCCATGCGAGCGTCGACCTGCTTGCGCGACAACCCCAAGATCGATGCGTTGACATAGATGTTCTCTCGGCCCGTCAGCACTGGATTGAAGCCCGTGCCTAGTTCGATCAGTGATCCTACAGGGCGACGCAAGACAAGCCTCCCTGTGTCTGGTTTGATCAAGCCGTTGATCATTTTAAGGATTGTACTTTTGCCAGCGCCGTTAGGACCAACCAGTGCGATGCACTCTCCCTGTTTCACCGTAAAGGACACCTCATCAACCGCCCAAAATTCACTCTGGCGTAAAGTTCGATGAGCTCCTGCACCACGTCCGGCGAATTCGGCCGCAATATCCGTTACGCCATACCACAAGGCGGTGCGCAGCCGCCGACAGTATTTTTTGGAAACGTTCTCCAAACAAATACCAATATCACTGTTCACCATCGGCTCCTACATCCGTTCAATGAGGATTGGCATTGCCAAGCGATACATCACCAGTCCTAAAGGCAACACTATCAAGATCGACACTACCGAAACTCCCAAGAATCCGGCGAGCGCCGGCGCACTCCCTAGTAGCATCCAGTCTCGACAAGTCGTCAACACTGGGCTTACTGGATTCAACCACAGCACTAAAACGCCTGGCCATGTGACGGGGGGCAAATACAACACCGGCGTGACAAACATCCAAAACAGACTAACCAAACCGACCGCTCGACCCACATCCTGATAAAGCAGCCCGAGTGGCACCAGCAATAACCCCATCGACATCCCCAGCGCGATCAAAGCCAGTATCCCGAATGGAACAAAGCATAGCGTAAGCGACAGATCTGGACGGAACCAGATAAAGGCAAGAACCAACAGAATGATGCGAATCGCCAAATTGAAAACGACTTCACCGAATGCGGTCATGAGCAAGGCTTCGCGCGGAAAATTGACTTTGGCCAACATTCCTCGGGCGCCACCAACTAACCGCAAGGGCGCATTTAGTGACTCCATGAAGGTTTGCCAGAGAATGATACCTGTCAGGAGATAAAGTGTGTAATTCATACCTGGCGTATCAATATTGAGCACCTGTTGCGCCTTCAAGAACACAAAGACAGCAGTGGTGACTAACGGTGGCAAGAAAGCCCAGGCATATCCGAGAACACTCTGTCGGTATTGGGCTTTGATATTTCTCACGAAGAGTCTCCATGCCAATTCACGACCTGCAATCACGTCGGCCATCATATGGCTTACCAGACGCACAGGATGCCGTGCAGGAGATTCTGGGGTGTAGACGACCCAATTGGAATCATCACATACGCCAGTGCCGCCTGACTTCTGACGTGGCGGTGACTTCGGAGCGGGTGAAACTGAATCGACGGTACCCATGGGGACTCTTCGCCTAGTCATCGTGGAAATGGCTTTTTGCCAATAGTACGAAAATGGTTTCGGGTGATTACGTAAATGGCTTACCGAAACTCGGGTCTTGTTTGATCCAGCGAAGTAATCGGATACACCGCCCCACGATAGGGTGCTGGTTCATCCTCACCAACTCATGTTGCGCATCCAAAAACCTTTGGTTTAATTGCTGTAACCGATCGAGCGCATCTTGCAATTGAATGTGTGTGGCCTCCAAATCAGCTTGTTTGTGTTGCAATTGGTGCTTGAGTACCCCGGCGGTGTGTTCCAGCTTTCTCAATAAGGGTACGACAAGTGCGCAACTCCAATCTGCAGAAACACTTACACCCTCTGGAGGATTTCCCTCGCGAGCAGCATGGTAATACTCTGCAACATTCGCAGGAACACCATCCATGCGGGATCGCTGGCGACGTAGCTCCGGCAATAGTGTCGAGGCCGCTGTTTGTGGGGCATCCTCATCAGACGAACAGCCATGCTGGCTAAGAAAATCGATCACCCGACGCATTTCATCATTGGGTTGCTCCATCAGTTGCCCGTAGTCGACGACGATTCGAGGAGTTTCCCGACTTCCCGCAAAAACAGCCACGTTATACATCATCCACAGTGAGTAACCTAAACTGACCGGCAAATGATCCCGCCGCCACAAAGACATCGCGACTTCATCTGGGTGGCGCAGCATGATGACGACAATGGGCCGTCTGAGTCGCTCTAACCAAATTGGCAGCAACAAACTCATCCTGGGATCCTTCAACAAGAAGGCAGTCTGGGCAGACCGTCCTTCGATTTGATTAACAATCTGTGCAAAGCTGGTGGATGCTGACTCATGGCCTTGCAAAACTGGTGATGACCAGGCTCCAAAGAGCCACCCGTATTCATCCAGCGTACTTGGCTCAGTGAAAAACTTATTCAGAGATGTTTTACCGTGTGCTTGCAGAAAGCTCTGCTGTAAAATAGCTTCGTTACACTCGATGACACGCCGATTCTCAAAATAGCCTGCCGGATTATCCTCGGTCGGGACCAACATCTCACTGTCAGTTCCGACCTCCATTCCCAGTTTCGCTAGCGCTCCGGCCATAGCGGATGTACCGCTTCGATGCATTCCGGCAATAATAACAGTTGGGCCGCTGCTCATCGTGTTCCAGCGTTTGCTCCGGTTGAAAACTGAGCTTGTTGTACATTTGATTATAATCGATGGCGGGATTAGATACTGCTGTAGAAGGTTGTGTACATGAAGTCATCGTGCGAATGCTCTTCACGCAACGCTAAGATTGATAGGATCGTCATGGCCTGCATGGTACAACTGTTTTTTCTCGCCCAAACCTACGTCGTTAGGTAACGAACATGCCCTGCGTCAGTGTCATCGTGCCCAACTACAATCACGCTAGATTTCTTCCGCAGCGACTGGAGACAGTACTGCGTCAGTCTTACAGCGACATGGAAGTCATCGTGTTGGACGACGCCTCCACCGACACAAGTCGTGACATTATCATGCGGTATGCCGATGATCCTCGTGTACGAGTCGCCTTTCGAGACGTTAACAGCGGAAATCCGTGTTCGCAATGGAACGCTGGCGTACGACTGGCGACTGGAGAATTCGTCTGGATTGCTGAATCGGATGACTACGCAGACCTTAACCTGTTACAAACTCTCGTTCAGATTCTACGGCAGCAGCCGGAGACCGGATTGGTGTATTGCGAGTCTACCGTTGTGGACGATGAAAATCAGGAAGTTGGTTCGGCCGCCGACTGGTCGTCCCAAGTCGATGCAGAACGCTGGAAGGCACCTTTTACCAATGATGGGCGAGATGAATGTGCCCGTTATTTTGTGGTTCAAAACTTGATCCCCAATGCGAGTGCAGTCGTGTTTCGTCGCGAACTATACAATCACATTGGGGGCGCCGACGAAACGTACACCATGGCTGGGGATTACGAGCTTTGGTCTCGCATGCTCCTGAACACCCACCTGGCATTTACACCTGACCGATTGAATTATTTTCGCGCACACCAAGCTAGCGTGCGAAACATGTATCACACTGGCATCAAGTACATCGAGGAAGATTACAGCATTTTGGATATGATCAGGTCCCGAGTTACAGTGCCCACTGCCTCGCTCCAACTGGCATTGGACCGCCGGCTCAACTCGTGGGCCTACCTGCACTTGATTCAACAACCACGTATTGACTGGACACTGAACTGGAACGTTTATCGCCGAGCCCGGCGCTCCGACACAACTTTGCATCGCCGTTTGGCATCTTACTGGCACAGTCACCTCCGCCGGGTTAGACCTCACCCCAATCGTTTCCATGCATAAACATCCTGACAATCGGTAGATGAGTCCATGAAGATAGCAATCGTCTCAACGATGGACGAGGCACCTTGGGGTGGCAGCGAAGAACTCTGGTCCGGGATGGCGGAGCGCGCGCTCGAAGACGGACATGAGGTCTGCACCTTAACTTCTTTTTGGCCCGAGTGTCCGACTGCCATCGACCAACTGAAGGCTCGGGGCGCGGCAGTCGCCTTCCAAAGACAATTAGCTCGTTTACCCAGCATCTGGCAGCGCCGCCAACAACGCCTTTTGAACTTATTCAACCAAGCGCGTGGGGTTGGCCGCTATCGATACTTCGAACCATTGCACATGTGGCAGCCAGATATGGTTTGTGTCAGCATGGGCCACATTTACGAATTTCTACGTCACCCAGGTTTGATTGAGTTTCTCAAATCAACGGACGTCCCTTTCGTCTTGCTGGGAGAATTTGTCGACGACGTTCGAATCCCTCTATCAGCGCGCCTTGATCTGGTGAGTCGCATCTTTGACCGGGCCAGCAAGATCGTGTTCGTGTCGCAAAGGAACCGGCATGACGTAGAACGGCACCTGGCTCGACATCTACCCCACGCTGTCGTCGTTCACAACCCCGTCAATCTCGAAGATCGCAGCATCGTCCCATGGCCGGCAACGGACCATCCGTCTCTGGCAGTCGTTGGCAGGCTTTCGATCGTGGCCAAAGGGCAAGATTTGCTGATGGAAGCCTTATCCTCGCCTACCTGGCGTGATCGCAACTGGACGTTAAATCTGTATGGTGAGGGTCCCGACCGAGATTACTTGCAATCGCTGGTGTCGTTTTTTGAGATGGAAGACAGGGTCCACTTTCACGGACATGTAGAAGATCTTCGACAAGTTTGGGCACAAAACCATCTACTGGTCATGCCGTCACGTGGGGAAGGCACTCCGTTGGCGTTGGTCGAAGCGCAGCTTTGCGGGCGCCCCGCCGTGGTAACCGACGTAGGCGGAAATGCAGAGTGGGTCGAGGAGGGTGTCACGGGATTCCTGGCAGCAGGACCATCTGCCAAAGCAATCGATGCTGCCTTGAATCGCGCCTGGACACAGCTTTCTCAGTGGCCAACTTTGGGTACATCGGCTCATCACCAGGCCACCGAAAAATCGGACCCGCAGCCTGAGGAAACTTTGTTATCTCTACTTGTCTCTGCTCAACATCAAACAAACAGGCCCTGACGCGAGACTTTCTGCCCAACACAACATGCAAACCGGCCCGTACACCACATTGTTTGACCAAAACCGCGCCTCACGGCACGTGGTGACCGTATGCATCAGCCTTTATAACTACTGCGATTTCATCGAGGAAACACTTGAGTCCCTACGCCTGCAGACGCTGGAACATTTTGATCTGGTAATCATCGACGATGCATCCACGGATGGGTCGGCAGGCCGCGTATCCAGTTGGTTAGAAAAACACGCAGAACGATTTGATTCCGTTTCGCTGGTAAGGCACACCCAGAATCAGGGCCTGCCCATCACTCGTAATACGGCCGTGGCTCTGGCGGACACGAAATATTGTTTTATTCAGGATGCCGACAATCAACTCTATCCTCGATGTTTAGAGCAATGCCTAGAGGCGGCGATGGCATCCGATGGAGCAGTTGTCTTTCCCATTCTCGAGGTTTTTGGCGAAGAGCAAAAACTGCTCAACGTCAATCTTTGGAGCAGGCGACGCTTCGAAGAAGGCAATTATATCGATGCCATGGCTCTTTTGGACCGGGAGACATTACTGGCCGTGGGTGGCTACTCCACCATGGAAGTCACAGGCTGGGAAGATTTTGACTTGTGGTGCAAGCTCGTCGAACGTGAATGCCGAGCTGTCCGCGTGCCGGAAATACTGGCACGATACCGCCTCCACGATACATCGATGCTCCAAACCATTACCAACACATCTGCTAACCTCGAAAAGTTAAAAAAGGAAATTCGGCGGCGCCATCCTTGGATCACTTTCGTGGTACCCGCCAGTCGGTTGAAAGCACCTGGTCGAAAATCTCCCTTATGGCGTCGTATCCTACGAATCTTGAGCCACCCACGAAGGTCTGCCGAGTATTTGTGGATTCGTTTACAACGCTGGTTAGCGCGCCGCCGTGGAAAAGTGAAGATAGAACACAGTGCCACGTTAGAACGATTCGTCGAGCTCGGTTGGTTTGACCCAGATTTCTACCTGGAAACCCACACTGATCTGGCGAACATTGACATCGACCCTACGCAGCATTTTCTTCGTTCTGGGTTTCGAGAAGGACGAATCGCGCTCTCACCAGACCAGGCGACGGAATTGCTGAAAATCGCGGAGCTGGAAACAACAGAAGATTCCTATACGGCATACCTTCACCGCGACCAGCCCCAGCGAGAGCAGGACCTGGAGTCCATGAACGTTGGCGTGTATGTCAGTAGCCGAGGAAACTTTTACTTCACGGAAATTCGAGACCTGCTCGTAGAAGGTTTTCGGCGATGTGGGATACCAGCTCAACCACTCGATGAAGACACAGAGCGTCCTCGCTCCCTGACACACGATGTCATTGTGGCCCCACACGAGTTCTTCGTGCTTGGTAATGGGCCACGATGGTCAGGACATGCTTTTCTTCAGCAGTCCATCATGTTGAATACCGAGCAGTTACACACACAATGGTTCATTCGTGCACTACCACTACTGGAACATGCCCATGCCGTTATCGACATGAATTCTCAGTCGGCTGCGGCACTCTGCTACCTGGGAATTCCGACACACTTCCTGCCACTAGGTTACATTGACAACTACGGCCCCATGGAACCCGATCGTTTGCTGCCGGATGTTCCCGCCCTGAGGGCCATTCCGTCACCTTGGAGGTCTGCTCCGCTGGCTGAGGACACACCATTTCCCAACCGCCCGATCGACGTCATGTATGTGGGTTCGGTTTCCCAGCGTCGCGAATCTTTTTTCGCACAACACGCTAGTTTCTTCAGCCAATATCGTTGTTTCTTTCACATCAGCTCTCCAGACTATCCGCTGACGACCGCATCCGACGGCATGGATGTCGTCGCGGCTGCGGGCATTAGTCGACGGAGCAAAATCCTGCTAAACATTCACCGTGACGAGTTTCGCTATTTTGAATGGCACCGCATGGCCCTTCAAGGATTCTGGCAGAAAACGCTCGTCGTCACAGAACCTTGCTACGAAGTGCCGGGGCTTCAGCCCGATGTGCATTATCTCAGCTGCAAATTGCAGGAGATGCCTTCTTTGATTGAATGGCTACTCCACACCGACGAGGGACGACAACGAGCAGACTCGGTGCGCCTGCGAGCGTTTGAGGCACTGTCGACCCAATTCGTCCTCTCTCAATACTTGCGGCCCTTGGTCCATCATATTTTTCCGTAATGGATGGGCACCGAAAAACAACAACGCCCTTCCTGAACGCTGAATCATCAAGAGACCGAGCAGGTCGCCCGCAACAGTGCCCGTTCGTATTCAGCCAACATCTCAGGGTAGGTCGCCAGACAGCAAAACATGTCGGCGGACGCTTGCCCCATGGCCTGGCATATCCCGGGGTCATCTAACAAATGCCTGAGCTGATCAGCCAGTTCGCACGAATCGCCCATCGGGTAAATCATGGCGTTCACACCGTGACGCACTTGTTCCCGCACGCCTGGGCAAGGTGTCGTTAAGATTGGTAGACCAAACGCCTCAGCCTCCAAAACCGACAAGTTATAACCTTCTTCTTTCGAACACAGAACGAACATGTCCGCAGCCCGAAAATAGTCATATACGTCTGGAGTGGCTGGAACCAGTCGCACCGTGTCCTGCAGTTCATAAGATGTGATTAGGTGCTCAATTTTGCGCACACAATGATCTGTTAGCTCCGGTTGCAGCCCCACTAAATAACAACACCAATCGTCACGGTCGCACAACCGAGCTGCGGCCTCTACCAGCACGTGTTGTGCCTTCCGTTCACAAATAGTGCCTACCGTGATGATGATATTTCGATTGTCCGACGCACCGATTCGCTCGCGCGCCATTTTGCGGGTGACTCGGCGCATGTACGAATCGATGTTCGTTGTATCGAGTCCGTTGTGAATCACTGAAACATTATGTCTGGGGGTAAAGGCACGATAAAGTTCGCGTGTGTCTGCGGAAACAAACACCACCTGTTGCGCTGCAGCGAATGCTGCAAAACAGTCATGGCGAACATATTCTGCCAACACCCGGTCCAACTTTTCGCGCGAATAGCTCTCATATACCACCCAGACCACGGGTATCTTTAGTTCCACAGCCGCCTTCACCATAAAGAAGTTGTACAACGTATTAACGACAATGACGTCAGGATTGTGCTGCCGTAATTCGCTGCGCACCGCATTTAACGTCGCCTGGTAGTCTTCTGCACAGGTCCAACCCGAGACGACGTTGTCACACCCCGGAAATCCCATTAAATGCACATCGATATCAGCTTGTACAAACCACTCACGCAATGGTCCGTCGGACGGTGAGGCTAATGTGGGTGTGATCTGACTGCGCGCCCTCAAACCCGTAGCCATCTCATAGAGTGCTTTAGGTGCTCCTTCCAGATTTAGGTTGTGTGTCACAAACAACACATTCAATCGACCGGCCGTAACGACATCGTCGTCCAGCTGACAGTGGGGATCTAAGGCATAGCCGTGTGTTCTCGAAAGATTCGGATTGTAGTAGGGGTCGCTGCGGTGTCCGGATTGGCGACGAAAGGCGGCCAGATCCTGGGGAAAGTCTCGCGGTGATTCGGGCGTGCCGTGGTGAAGGAGTTCCACATCTGCCACGCAAACGACGCGCTGCTGCTGGTCACGTATCCGGAGACACAGGTCGACGTCCGCGTACCGGTCAGAAAAAGTGGTTTCGTCAAAGCCACCCAGTTGCAAGAACAAACTACGTCTCGTGAGCAGGCAAGCGCGACTGACAGCCGCACAATTCCTCGTCGACTCTGCTTGAAAATAGTAGCTCACCTCGTCGGAAGCTTGTTCCGCAAATGCTGCCTGCGGTGCGATTCCCTGCCACATTTGCAATGTGATACCAGACTCATAAATTTTTCCGTCCGGCGTCACCAAGCGGGCGCCAGTAATCCCGACGCCTGGAATGCTCAAATATCCCACCATGCGCGACAGCCATTTGGGATCCACAACTTCTACGGCACCGTCGAGCAACAGGATCAAGTCCGATTCGACCTCACGTACAGCCTGATTCAACAGGCGCAGTGGCGCGACCGGTTGGCCGCTCTCGACGCCTCGTAAAATCACACAGCCTTCCTTTTGCAGGCGGTCCCCATACGCCAACCAAGCTGGGTCATTGGCACCTGGATCGATCACCACAATCTGTAGATTCTGGTATGTCGTTCTGGCACGCAGGGCATCAAGACATGTTTGCAGCGGTTCGACCCTGCCATCAGCCACGACGAGCACCGTCACGAGTGGGCCCACATCGGGCCATTCCAATTGATAGATAGGTAACCGTAAGCGCTGAGCAATTTCCGGTTCGTAGGTGGTCGCCACATGACCTTGGCGGTCACAATGATCCTGCAAGGCTTGGCGAGCCGCACGAAACATTTCTGGTTTTACCGTCGCCTCATAGGCCGTCGAAGTAGGCAAGGCGCGCCAGTGGTAGAGAACCTTGGGTATGTGATGAATGCGGGTTGTCGACTCCATAACCCGTAACCACAAGTCATAGTCTTGTGCGCCTTCGTAGCCAACTCTAAAACGCCCCACCTCTTCAAACAATGTTCGCCGCAGGCAAACAAGATGATTGAGATAGTTGTAGCTGAGAAGCAATTCGGGTGACCAGTCGGGCTTGAACTGCGGATCGTAGCGACGACCATTCTCATCAATCTTATCTTCGTCCGAATAGATTAGATCAGCGTCGGCGTAGGATTGTAGCAGGCGAACCAGTTCGAACAACGCGTGCGGGGCCAGTGCATCGTCGTTATCCATAAAAACCAAGTACTCTCCTTTGGCCAATTCGGCTGCAGAGTTGCTAGCCGCACAGATATTTCCGTTTTCGGCTCGCCAAAGTATGTGAATTCTCGGGTCATCGGAAAGCGTTTCTAAATAGGTTCGTAAATCTTCGCGTGTGGATGCATCATCGGCAATCAACAGCTCCCAATGCGGATAAACCTGGTCTTGAATGGATCGCACTGCTTCCGCCAACCAATGCGGCTCCACGTTGTAAACAGGCATCACGATGCTGATCAAAGGCAGATCGTTGAATTCATCGAGAGCTCGATGCAATTTTTTACGGACCAGCGCAGTCAGGTCGTTATTCTGGATATGAGCCTCGTACTTGGTCCACGGCTGCGCTACCACAACTGGAGCTATTGGGGTCTCTCGCGGACGAAGGCTTTTTACGACGTTCCCGCACCAATGCCGGATGCGCCGAAACCATTGATGAGGCGAGATGAAATTAATAGCCTTGTCGACTAAAAACCGACTCGTGGGACCAGCGGTGCGCCATTTCGCTTTTCCGTCGGTTCCTTCTTGCAAAGAAGCAAGGGGCGCGTTGATAAGTACAGCCTCGCCTTCGGCCCACTGAGCAATCACACGCAGCTGATGTGCGGCAAGCGGAAACTTTACTGACAAATGAAAACCGCACTGCTCGTTCGGCCCTCCAGCGGCGCCTGCTGTTGCTTGAAAACGCTCGACAACATCCGGCCTCGGACTGTTGGCGACCACTTGGGCGACCGTTCCCGTTTCGGTCACTAGCTTTATGCAAAGAGGCGGAGACGCACTCGATAAAGTTGCCCAGCCAGACACTAGCAACGTGGAGTTTTGATCCTGCAACACGGGCGCATAAACTTCGTCAATCCAATAGCGGCAGCACGCTGACGATTGGCGATTCATGGAAGGAATCTCTCGAGGTAGTGTTCCCGCTTATTGGTGATCCGAATACGACCGGCTGGTGCGTGCTATCTCACGAGCTAACATGAGAACATACGTCTATGTAGAGCTGCCGGAAAATACCAGAAACCTTCTGTGCAAGGCACATGTACGAACCTCCGCTGGCCCGCAACCTTCGACGCACTGATTCTGCCACAAGCAATGGAAATAGGGGATCTTGGTGGTGTCGCAGGCAGCATGTACCTGCAGGGAACCAGCCTGCCAGGCAGGGATGCGTTCGCCACCTGACCCTTCTTCGCCACCCACCACCCATGACAATTCTTTTAATCCGGGAGCGCCAGTCGCTTGAACTCCGATGATGACGACGGACATCCATAGAAGTAGCAACGAGAGCACCGTCGGAATTTTTAGCGATAGCTTGCGTTTCATCCACTAGACCTGCCCCAAAGCCATCTCGCAAGTGTGCCGCAACAAGTCCCTGAGGCGCGCACGGCGATCAAGAAAAGTTCCATCATGCTGCGACAAGCCCGCAATCGATGCAACGTTCGTCTGACCAACCTGGGACGATTCTCTAGAAAGGGGTCAGCCTGAGCTTCTGGCTGTGTATCACGCACACGCAACCTTCCACTCGCCCAACCTCCTTGAAAACAGCGTATCATGGTTCCCGGAAACGTAATGTCTTTATGCTCAGGCTGATGATTGACAATGCTCTGCGCCAGATATAACCGGTCCGGTGCGCTGGGGCGACTAATTTTGGATAAAAATGCGTACTCATCACCAACTGGCAACTGGCTGCCCGGACCTACGTTTTCTGGCCAAGGTCTTTCCACCACCGCTAGAGCAGATCGGCGAACGGCCAAGTTGGGTCCCCAGGGATACTGATTGAATGAATAACCCCTATTCTCGGTGCCCAAGTCGTGTTCGGCAGTTAAAAGGTTCCTCAAGTTAAAAGAGCGATTCAGCCACCTCGGTAATGTTTCAGCGTCGACACAAATCCGACCACCAAACACATTAATTTCCGGAAAATCGACACTCGCCTGCTCCCAACATAGCAACCAATCTTGACGAGGCGTGATATCGTCGTCGACAAAAACCAACAGTTCTCCCCTGGCCGCAGCAATGCCACGGTTCAACGCCCGACTTTTGCCACGACGACTCTCCTGCAACAACATGAGCGGTAGTTGATCCAGATAGCGATTGGCTACTGCCTGCGTGTCGTCAGAACTGTCATTGTCGACAAGAATCAGCTCCCAGTCATAAGGATGGTCAAGCTGTGTCAGTCGAGCCAAAAAAGAAGACAGTATCTGACTGCGGTTTCGTGTAGCCAACAACACGCTGAGAGATCCGCGTTCTCGTTCGTTCTCGTTACCCATGCTCTCGTCTGACCCGTCCGTCGATGCTGTTGCCTTGATGATGCCTTCTCAAAAGATGGCCAAAGAAATCTTTGTTTGTCGATCGGCGAGGCGACACTGACCTCCCACCGCAGGCCTGAGGTCAACACGCTATTTCCGACTTGTCGTTGCTCGTCCTGGCTGCCAATTCTGCGAGCAGTCGTGTGGACACAGACTTTCCTTGGCGCCATTCCTTAATCAGGCGAACTGCCTTCCTAGGCCCTGGCCGTCGCAGCAATTCACTGAACCCGGGGTAAAGTAATGCATTCCATAATTTCGAACCATACTCAAAGGAAGATAACTTTTGTTGTAAAAATTGTGCCGCTCGAAACAAGCCGTTGCCAAAAGGGTCAGTATCCCTCTGTCCATAAGGCTGGCAGTGCCAAGCCAGCATTTGGCGAATGTGGAGGACAAAGCTGTACCAACATGACTCTTCCGACTGGGGAATTCGGCAGAATACTTCCTCCATTTCACTCTCCTGACCACGAACGGCTGATAGCGCAAAACAATCGGCCCCCCACAAGAATTGCTTGGCTAGCATGAACTCGGCGGCAAGACCTTCTGGATACCGATCCTGTTGCACTCGGTCGTCTGGCGCGTGGGCTCGACCTATGACTTCCAGGCCAGCAGCCAGCATCTGTTGGGGACGATTGCTGGCCGAAGTGGCCAACCGGCGATAATGGAACACCACCCGGTCAATACCGTGGAAATCATATCCGGACCGTGCCAAACGGACCAAAAAGTCCCAGTCGTCGCAACCTGCGACCGACTGGTCCAACAGGCCAACTCGCTGGAAGGCGCTTGATGGAAACAGGATGGCCCCGGGCGGCGTAAAATCGCCTTGGGACAAATACTGCATCGGATCCGGTGCGAGACCAGCCAGTGCCGGAACGGCCAAGCGCCTGGTCATCGTTGCATCCCAACCTTCGAACCGGCCATACGTCACCCGGTCTTGCGAATTCTGCATAGGTAACAGTAGAGTCTCTACCGCCCCTGGAGCCAGTCGGTCATCGTGATCGAGCAAGAGTGTATACGGGGCCTGGACTTTCTCAATCGCCCTATTACGGGCATCGGCAATCCCTTGATTGGCGGTGCGGAGCAATTCGACTTGGGAAGCGTATTTTTCTATCTCTTCCAACGAGCCGTCCGTCGAACCATCATCCACGACGATGACCTGGAGATTGCTGTTTTGAGACACAGCACTGAGAATCGCTTCGCCCACGAATGGCCTAGCGTTATGGCACGTTATAATAATAGATACTTGGGGCGCGTGATCCTTCATGATTCCATTCTGCCACGCGCGATCTTATGTAGCAATAGATTTCAGATGTCGGAATGAATCAGCAAGTACCAATTAGCGTGTTTTTAGGCACCAAAGCCCAGCTCATCAAGATGGCGCCGGTGATTGCCGAGTTAGATCGGCGCGATTGGAGCTATCAGCTGCTCGACACTGGTCAGCACGCTGGACTGATTCCCGAAATCATGCAACAGTTCGAGATTCGGCAGCCCGACCTGCGGATGTACGGGGATCTGCAATCGGGAGTCTCGACGCTAACCGGTGGGCTCCGTTGGATCGCGTCGTTGGCACAGCGATACTTGCCAAACGCGGCTTACGTGCGGCGTGAATTGTTCCATGACCAGACTGGCATCTGCCTGGTGCACGGTGATACCATGTCGACGCTGTTGGCCACGCTGATTGCTCGACGAGGTGGTCAGAAGGTGGCACATGTGGAAGCCGGATTACGTAGTTGGCGCTGGTTCGATCCGTTTCCTGAGGAACTGGTGCGGGTATGGGTCATGCGGTTGGCCCACTACCTGTTTGCACCATCAGAAGTAGCCCAGCAAAATTTGGAACGGATGGCGCTGGACACACGGATGTATCGCCTACCGGGGAATACAGCCTGGGACACGGTTGCCCGCGACTTACAGCGCACTCCCACCGCGTTGCCCAAATTGCCCGAAGGCTACGCTGTCGTCACGGTGCATCGATTGGAAACCATCTATCGACGGCGGAATCTTCAACGCGTCATGAAGATTATCCTCGCAGCGAACCAGCGGAGACCGGTTGTGTTTGTACAGCACCACCCTACGATGCATCGCTTACGTGCCTATGGAATGGAAAGTGCCTTAAACGCCGCCGGAGTCCAGCAAATCCCACTGATGGACCATGTTAGCTTCTTGCACTTACTAAAAGGTGCAGCGTTTGTGTTGACAGATGGGGGCAGTATCCAGGAAGAAGTATCCTACCTGGGAGTTCCTTGCCTGCTACTCCGCCGGTCGGCAGAAAGAGACGAGGGACTGGGCGCGAACGTACTGTTATCAAAATTGTGCGTGGAAACTAGTTCTTCTTTCTTGGACACGTTTGACGACCATCGCCAGCCGCCACAACTGGAATTGTCATCAGGGAATGCCGCTAGCCCTAGTGCGGCACTTGTCGACCATCTCCAAGCGATCGGCCAGTCACTCCTGGCAGGATTGTAAAAGATGGCCTACATTAAGGGCGGTGGATCGGTTGCGTCTTTGCCGACACGGCTCGTAGGATCCCACCGCCGTCCGCATGCAACATCGGTTGCACAAGTTGCCGTTACAGCGCAACTGCTACGTGCTAAGCGTAGGCACCGTGTTCATAATCGGATTTACAAAAGCGACCGACGTCCTAGTATCGTTAGCATTGGCTCGGTCTGGCCTGGGTATTCTCCAATCCATGGTATGCCCCGGTTAGCCCTCTACCTTTTATCTCAGATGGTTTCGCCATGAATTTAACCGTTAAAGACATTCAGCGCATTTGGATCAACCTTCCGTTCCGCGAGGTTGCTCGGCGCAACATGATTCGCGAGTTGCCTCATTGGACGATCATTGAGTTGTGTCAAGTGACACTCGAGTGTGGCGTTACGGGTATCGGCGAAACAATGCCGTTTTACACTTGGGGCGAAGTCACCGACGAAGCGGTCCAACGCACGCTCGGCAAACCGGCGACGGAAATGATGTGGGATGACACGCTCGGATCCGGTTTGCAAATGGCCTTATTCGATGCTGTGGGAAAAGCAAACGATGTTCCTCTTCATCATTTCCTGGGACAACAGGTCCGGCAGGATGCGGCCATCTCCTGGTGGTCGATTGAAATGCCATTGGAGGATTGGCTCTCTGAATGCCGGACAGCGCTCTCCAACGGTTACACCAGTTACAAATACAAGGCGCGACCTTGGTTCGACCTGGATGCCCATGTCGCAGCCATTTCGAAAGAAATGCCATCCTATTTCGATATCGATCTCGATTTCAACACCATGTGCTGCGATTCCGCACACGCCGTACGAGTACTACGCAAGTTGGAGCGATTCGAACGCATAAAGATCTTTGAATCGCCGATCCCCCAGGCAGATGTCGCAGGCAATAAATACCTGCGCAGCCAAACCAACGTTCCCATCGCCATGCATGTTGGAAACCCGCCGCTCACCACTGCGCTTCACGAGGACGTTTGCGATGGTTTTGTGCTCAACGGCGGCGCCACACAACTGATGCACGAAGCCCGCAACATAGCACAAGCGAATAAGGTGTTTTGGTATCAATTGGTAGGGAGCGGCCTGACGGCCGTCTGGTCATTCCATTTTGCAGCAGTATCGTCTCACGCACGCTGGCCTGCGGTCTGCTGCCACAATCTGTATGAGCATGCATTGCTGAAAGAGCCTTTGCAGGTGGCTGGGGGGTACGCAGCGATTCCAACAGAACCGGGATTGGGTATTGAAATCGACTGGGATGTTGTAGAACGCTGCCGTATTGAAAGGATCGATAAACCATATCCGCATCCCGATCTGTTGATACGAGTTTCGTGGCCCAGCGGAGCCGAAGAATTCTACGCTCACGGCCTGCAGTACTGGGAAGACTTCCACAACGGCCGCAGACCAATCTTCGCACCGGGAGTCGACATGCAGGTGATTCCCGACGATGGTTCCGAAGAGTGGCAAAAACAGTATGAATTGGCTTGTCTGAAGCCGAGCTGGGTGATGAAAGATAACTGATCGAACTTAGTATCACTTTCCTTCCCATGCTCGACTTCATCACAGAACGAATCTACGAGCTCACCGCCCTGGTTGCTTATCTGGCCATTCTATTGTGGATCGGCGTTCGTTCGGTAAAACAAATTCAAACGTCCACCGAGTATACGCTGGCTGGGCGAAACGTACCTTGGACTATCCTGCTGGCTACGACGGCCGCCACCATGATTGGCGGTGGAGCATCCGTGGGGATGGTGTCTCGCGTGGCCCAAGTTGGTATTGCGGCCGCCCTGGTTACTTGTGGCTGGCATCTGCAGTTGTTGTTAACGGGCCTGTTCGTGGCACCTCGTCTGCGCGGTTTGCCATTGCTCACAGTGGGTGACTATTTCCACATGAAGTTTGGCGCTCTAGCGCGACAATTGGCTGTGGTGAATTGCGTGATCTTCCTGATAGGCGTCTTGGTGGCTCAGATGGCTGCGATCGGTACAGTGACCAATGCGATCCTCGGCATCCCGTACAGTGTCGGGCTTTGGATCGGTGCCGTGGTCACCGTGTTCTACTCGACGGTAGGAGGCATGCGCGCCGTCGTGAAAACCGATGTGTTGCAATTCGTTGTCCTTGTAGTGGGTATAGGTGCGGCCGCCGCTGTCCTGTTTGTACGCCAGGGCGGTTTCGCTGAGATGTCACAACGGGCACATGCAGGACAATTCGAAATCACCGGTCACTGGTCCGGGATGTATGTATTCAGTCTGTTTGTGACGTACATGCTTGGAGAATCCCTGGTGCCACCTTACACCGTCCGCTGCTTCATCGCACAAGACGCCGAACAAGCCCGCTGGGGCATCGCTGGTGCTGGGATATTTCTGTTGCTGTTCCTTCCTTTAGCAACATTCATTTTAGGTACCTGTGCACAAGTCAGTCCAGAAGTACAGCAAACACTTCAAGAACAGACCGCTCAGATGGTGTCCTCCACCGGGATCGACCAAGACACCGCTCAGGAAAGGGCCAGCCAATTAGCGTTTCCCACTCTGGTGCGGACAGCTTTTCATCCCATATTTGCCGGTATTGTCGTGGCAGCGATCATCGCTGCCGTGATGTCATCGGCAGACAGTAGCCTGTCTTGCCTGTCAACGGTTGTCATGGAAGACCTTTATCGACGCCACTGGAATCTGGACGCTTCTGATCGTCAACTTTTACGAGTCGCGCAGTCGACGACACTGGTCACGGGAGTTATTACGGCAGTGCTTGCCTGGCGTTTCCAAAATATTGCGCAAATCCTGGAGTTCGTTTATGATTTCTGGGCTCCGGCGATGATCGTGCCATTCTTGGTTGGCGTGTTTTGGTATCGCGAAAATCGAATTTATGCCGCCGTGTTCGCCATGATCGCCGGCATGACAGCTGCCGCCGTTTGGCGGTTCGTCGTTCAGAAACCTTTTCCGGGTGATGTTAGTCCTACACCGTTTGGTTTTGCAGTATCTCTCGTCGTTCTATTTGTGGCCCTGCCAGTTACTCGATCGTGGAGTCTACGAAGCTGGTTTGTTCCTGGAACAACCAACGGTGAGAGCGGTGACGGGAATCTGGAAACAGTGTCATCGTGAGGTAATTGGCACTGTGTTGTGGGGCAGGTAGAATGCTTTCTTCTATTGCATACTGGGATGGCGCGTGACCATAATATGGTTCCTGCCTGCCTCCTTTCTTTGCGAACCCTTGATGATGCTTTCCCTCCAACGATTATGTGCGCTGCTGTCGATTGTTCATGGTTGTCTAGTGTTGGCAACAGTCCCTTGCGCCTCGGCGGAGGTGGACTTGCCGCTTGCGCCTGACAAGTCTCCATTGACATTTGAGCGTGACATTCGCCCTATCTTTCGCGCACATTGCTTCGACTGTCACGGGTCGACAGAGGAATTACGGGGACAGTTGGACTTGCGCTTGGTCCGCTTCATGAAACAAGGCGGAAAAAGTGGACCGGCCATCGTTCCAGGCAATCCTGCACAGAGCTATCTGTGGCAGCGCGTGCATCACGGAGAAATGCCACCGTCGGGACAACGACTGCCGGCGAAAGCATTGACAACCCTGCGCCGTTGGATCGAGGCGGGTGCGCTGACCGCGCGATCAGAACCAGAGCAGATACCTCCTGGATTGGGCATTACACCAGAAGAACGAAACCACTGGGCATTCCAACCTGTCCGTCGTCCGGAGATAGGTGATGCTGACACGCTAACAAACAAGGATCAAGTGCGCACACCCGTGGATGCGCTTCTCCTGAGAGCCATGCCCGCAGGGCTAGCCTTTTCGCCCGACGCGGATCGCAATACTCTCGTTCGACGCGCCTATCTCATTCTGCTTGGATTACCACCTACGCCCGAAGATGTAGATCGCTGGGGCAACGATAACCGCACCGATTGGTACGACCGTCTAATCACGAACTTGTTTGAATCCCCGCATTACGGTGAGCGCTGGGCGCGGCATTGGCTGGATGTTGCCGGCTATGCTGACTCCGAGGGCTACACTGCTAAAGACCCAGTACGCAACTGGGCCTGGAAATACCGGGACTGGGTCATTCGTGCTTTTAACCAGAAGATGCCCTTCGACGAATTCGTGATCAAGCAATTAGCTGGCGACGAGTTAGCTGGTCCGTGGAACGATACACCTACGGCAAACCAGATCGAGCTGCTCACGGCAACGGGATATTTACGGATGGCTGCGGATGGTAGCGCCAGCGGTGACCGCTCAGCCACTTCGTGCAATCAGGTCATGACAGACACGCTCAAGATCATCAGCACTTCACTGCTGGGGCTAAGCGTACACTGCGCCCAGTGTCACGATCATCGGTACGACCCCATCCCGCAAACAGATTATTACGCGCTCCGCGCTATCTTCGAGCCAGCGCTAGACTGGCAAGCTTGGAAAGCACCTCGCGAACGACAGATTTCTCTGTACACACCGGCGGAGCGCGAGTTGGCTCAACAGATCGAATCAGAAGCACAGCAAGTACGCAAAGAAAAGCAGATTAAACAGGACGAGTTCATTTCAGCAGAGCTCGAAAAAAATCTATTGCGCGTCGAAGATGAATCGCTGCGCGACCCCTTAAAAAGTGCTTTCCTTACCCCCACCAAGGACCGCACCCCAGAACAGAAACAACTGTTGGCCCGTTACCCGTTCGTACGCCAACTCAGCCCCGGATCACTGTACCTTTACAACAAAGGTGCGGCCGACAAACTAAAAGAATACGACAAACGCATCCGCGAGATTCGAGGTAAAAAACCACCCGAAGAATTTGTGCGCGCGTTGGTGGAGCCTGCTGGTCATTTACCGGAAACACAATTGTTTCACCGCGGCAATCACGATCAACCACGTCAAACCGTTCGGCCCGCATCCCTGACCATTTCTTCTGCCGAACACCAGCGCGTAGATTTCCCGGAAAACGATGAGAGTCTACCGACGTCCGGTAGGCGCCTGGCATATGCCAAGTGGTTAACAAACGGAAAACATCCACTGCTGGCGCGTGTGGCGGTCAATCGACTATGGCTACATCACTTCGGCAAAGCCTTGGTAGCCACGCCAGGTGAATTCGGCCATCTGGGGACAGAGCCCAGCCATCCAGAACTGCTCGATTGGCTGGCTGACGAGTTCGTGCGTCAAGGCTGGAGTTGGCAGCGCATGCATCGCCTGATCATGCATTCCACCGTATGGCTTCAGTCGTGCTCGACTACGAAAGAACAGTTAGAGCTGGATCCGGCCAATGTGTTTTTCGCACGCCGCCCGATGATTCGGCTGGAAGCCGAAGCAATTCGCGACCGCATGTTGGCCATATCTGGCAATTTAGATCGCCAGTTGTTCGGAAAACCTAGCGGCATCAAAAAGACCGATACTGGGGAAGTCATCGTGGACGGCGAACAGAAACGGCGTAGTATCTATATTCAGATACGTCGAACACAGCCGGTGGCCATGCTGAAAGCGTTTGATGCCCCAGTGATGGAAACGAATTGTAATTGCCGGTCGGTTTCCACCGTGGCGACGCAATCTTTGATGCTCATGAACGGGGCTTTTGTGTTGCGACAAGCAAAAAACTTTGCGCAACGCGTTGCCAGCTCGGCGACGCCACTACCACACGACCGATTGGCCGGCCTGCCAACTTTGCCAAATGCAACCGAACAAGGTCTGGCCGGACCAGCCAAGTCGACGGAAACAATACTGGGGGAGGTCGTCCAAGCGTGGCGCTTGGCTTACGCTCGGTCACCTAGCGACGTCGAGTTGCAGTGGGCCGCCCAGTTTTTGATCGAGCAGTTGCAAGTGCTGTACGCTGAGGACCCCGATTCGGCAACTGACCGGGCGATGACAAACCTGTGTCATGCGCTAGTGAGCTCGAATGAGTTTTTGTACATCGATTGAAGGAGAAGTGGTGCTGTGAGTACACGCCGGGACAACCCCAAGCCGTTCGCCTCGACCCCGCATGTCTCTCGAAGAGAGTTTCTCCAGGAAAACGCCATGGGGGTCGGGTCCATCGCGCTCGCGTGGATGTTGCAGCAGGACAATGCGTTGGCAACCAGTGATATCGCCGAGCAAGAAAAATCGCTTGACTTACTGCCAAGACGTGCACCGGAGCCCCCCCATGCCACGGCAATGATCTCATTGTTCCAGCATGGAGGTCCGTCGCATATGGACTTGACCGATCCCAAACCTGAGTTGACCAAGCACGACGGACAAGACTACGACGGAAATGTCACTTACAGCTTCGCCAATGCAGCCAGCAAGCGATTGCTGGGTTCAAAATGGAGATTCTCTCAGCACGGCGAGTGTGGGATGGAATTGTCAGAACTTCTTCCGCATACCGCAGGAATCGTCGATGACATTTGTTTAATACGAAGCATGCACACGGGAGCAAACGGGCACGAAGTATCGATTCGCTACTTCCACGGGGGCATACCGAGTGTGTTAGGCCGACCTCACATGGCTTCCTGGATACTTTATGGACTTGGTAGCGAGACTCAGGATTTGCCTGCCTACATGGTGCTCACCGATCCAGGCGGACACCCCGTCGATGGCACGCATAACTGGTCTTGTGGCTTCATGCCATCGCTCTTCCAAGGCACTGTGCTACGCCCCAGCGAACCTAGGATTTTCAATTTGGATCCACCCGCGCAACTTCGAGGAAAACTGCAAGAGCAATGGCTCGCTTTTCAGCAAAAACTGAATCGCCGTCATGCGGATCGATTTGGAAAGAATTCAGACCTAGAAGCACGAATTGCCAACTACGAATTGGCCGCTCGCATGCAAACGTCTGCCCGCGATGCGCTGGATATATCGCAGGAAACGGCTGCAACCCAGCAAATGTATGGACTGGATCGAGATGAAACACGTGAGTACGGCACGCGTTGCTTGATTGCTCGACGGTTGGTGGAACGGGGCGTCCGCTTTGTGCAATTGTTTCTGGCAGGACAGCCGTGGGACAATCACAGGAACCTACAGTCCGCCTTGCCTGCTATTTGTCGCCGGACCGATCAGCCATCTGCGGCCCTTGTAAGAGATCTGAAACAGCGAGGAATGCTGGATACCACATTGGTTCATTGGGGAGGAGAAATTGGCCGGTTGCCCGTATGCCAGGTCCAAGGTGATCAAAGCAAGGTGGGCCGAGACCACAACGGACAAGGCTTTAGCTGTTGGTTAGCCGGCGGTGGCGTTCAAAATGGCAGGATTTATGGCGAGACGGACGAATTCGGCCATCGGGCAGTGGTAGATAGCGTGACACCGAATGACTATCAAGCCACCGTATTGCACCTGTTTGGTCTGAACCATGAAAAACTAGTCTATTCCTACAATGGACGCGATGAAAATCTTACCAATCACCGCGAAGCGCGCGTGGTGAAAGAAATCCTGTCCTAGCTATTTGGCAATGCCCCAAGGGTCATGCCTGTCATGAACGCTGCTAAGTTTTGTTTGTTTCTTTAGCCTACTCGTAGTGGGGCCAGATCGCATTGCTCCCGTGCGACCCAAGGGGAATCTTCAAGTCCTGCCGGATTTTCCGACGATAGTCATTAGGAAGGTGCCAGTTGCAATTCACAGCATGCTAGCGGACGTTTCCAATGCTTCGCCAATACACATACATCCTCGGGATTGGTTGCTTGCTGTTATTGTCCAGCTGTTCCTTAACAACCAGCAAGTCACGCCCAACCAAACTAACCCTAAACGGTAAGCTGCCTGGCAATAAACAAGCGAATGTCATTCATGTTTCCTATCGTACCGAATCGGGACGCCTGAACGTTGCCAGCAGGGGGAAAGCCGATTCGCTTCCCGATTTGACGGACAGTAAACTATATCTGCTGTACCCACATCCTCAAGGTAGACCAGGCTGGGCGCTGGCAACATTGCTCATTGTACCCCCAAAAAAGGAATCGAACTGGCTCGATCGTTGGCGCGAGGATGACGCCAGCGATAAACCTGAAGAACCATTGGATCGGCGCGTTTTAGACATACCGGCCCGGGATGTGCGAGCGATCGTCGACCGTCTACGGAAAGACAATTTCTTTCATCGTTCCTCACCACTGGTTATTGAATCTCATGTGGGAGTGCAATTGAACGATGCTGGTTTTGCCAAGAATTTCGGAGCGGTTCCCGTACTCGACTCCTTGATTCTCAAGGTCTACCGGGAAAGCCACGTGGGGATCGCCACCCCAGGTGGGCCGTGGACAGAGTCTCGCACTGCGCTCCGTAGACTACCGCCCACCAATCAGTGGATGACCATCAAGCACTGAGGACAAACAGCAGTCGGCATGCAGCTCAGGCCACTAACTCTTGTTGGCCGTGAAAGGTAAATGGCCTCTAGATAACACAGAATCTAGTCGCGCTCGGCCGTATTCTGCGAAACCACTGCACCACCCATTCTCTGACGATGCTAGCCCCCTGAGACGTCAGGCCCTCTCGCTAAGGTTTCCCGGTTGCGACATTGTCATGGGCAATGTGGAGTTGCTGGATGCTGGTGACCTGGATCAAGAAAGGGGGGTCGGACTCGATCACCAAACGATGATGACGGAACTGGTTCTGGGCTGGAAAGCCCGCCGCTGCGCTTCCAAGGGAACGGCGCTCGTGAATGGATTCAGCGGACATTGGTGGCAGTGGAGCGATACAGCCGGGAAAATGCCCCACTGCCGGTGGTTTGTGTTGCTGTTCTGGAAGCAGCCCATATGGCAGCTCGGTTTAGCAGGTTCGCCATCGTTCCTGGTCTCGAGTATTCAACGCGGAAGCTCCGAGCTGAATTTAGCAATGCAGTGAGGCGTGGTCCGAAAGCCACACAAGCGGTCTGCCGCCCCTGGGCGGATCGCTTGTTTGTCAGAAGCGGGCCAACCAGCCGCCATCGACATAAAGCATCTGGCCGGTGACAAAGTCTGATGCGGGGGAGGCCAAAAAGACGGCAGCTCCTGCCAAATCACTTGGCGCACCCCAACGCCCCGCCGGGCAACGCTCTTTCACCCACTGACTGAATTCAGGATTCTCTACCA